>SLDI01000450.1:0-11376 GCA_007125385.1 Phycisphaeraceae bacterium
AGGTTGTGCAGCGGAGCGCCGTCGATGGACTGGATGAACGGATCGCCATCGGGGGCGTTGAGCGCGATCACGGCGTTGCCTTCGCTCTCCCAGGTCTGATCACTGCGCACGTGCAGGGTGTTGTCGCCGACGTTGATCGCCGGGGCAACGATCTCACCGGGGAAGTGGGCAGCGCCCTCGGGATCGCCAAGGGTGATGGTGCCGCTTTCCGCGGTGAACTGCACGGAGCCGGTACCGCCGATGGGCTGGTAGCCGGTGTTGCGGTTGAAGAACTCGTGGAAGTAGCCGTCGTGGTATTGGTCGAAGATGTGCTCGTCGCCGGCGAACTCGAGCACCGAGTCGCCGATGAGCTGGATCGAGTGCCAGCCACCCTGGTCGCCGCCGAAGAAGAAGTTGTGCGGCAGGGTCATCGTGAGGGTGTAGGACTCGACGTTGCCTTCGCCGTCGTCGTAGCCGACGTGCAGTTGGCTGGCTCGTCCGGTGGTCAGGCCGGTCACCCAGGTGACGGACTCGAGCTCGAGGTCCTTGCGGAGGACGATGTCGGCCACGGGGCGTGGGAAGCCGGTGCCGTCGTGGACGATGTGGTCGGGGTTGAAGGCCCCGGCCTGGATGTGCAGGTCGCCGCGATGGTCCGGGTTGGCTTCGTCTTCCCAGTTGTCGGTGTCCCAGTTGAACACGGCGGCGTCGCCCGGGCCGGGCACGAAGCCGCTGCTCCACTCGAATCCGTCGTTGACATCGTCAAAGGGGGTGGGCTCGGAGTTCTTACCCAGCCAGACGTGCATGTCCGGCGTGTCGTAGAGGAACTCGACGGCGCGGAAGACGATCTGATCGAACCAGATGCCCTCGAAGGGATCGCCGCCGACCGTGGCATGGTCGCGGCCGCCGTAGAGGTAGACCTGCTCCATCGGGCCGCCGATGTCGCGGGTCCACGGGCCATCGTCGGGGTCCATGCCGCCGAGGTAGACGACGAGGTTGCCCTGCGCGTCGGCCTCGAAGATCCACTCGGTCCACTTCCCGACGCCAGGCTGAGGGGGATGCCATTCATACTCGGGCTCCTCGGGGTCCTCCCACTCCTCCTCGGGCAGGAGGGTGGCGCTGCCGCCGTCGCCCAGCTCCTCGACCTGGCGCTCGATACCGGTGTTCCAAGTGGTGTGCCAGGTTCCGAAGCGGGCCTGATCGCCCGCGTTGAAGCCGTAGACGTCTCTTGAGCGGAGGAAGCTACGCTCGTGCAGGTGGATGCCGAAGTGGTTGCCCGCTCCGCCATCGTCGTGGTTGACGCCCCAGCGCTGGCCGTAGACTGTGCCGGGGCGACCCGGCACGTCGCGGTCGATGTACTTGCCCTGGTCGAAGACCATGATGGAGACCGAGACGTAGTAGTCGGCCCACTCGCTGGGCAGGTCGACCGCCCCCTGCTCGCCGACCGCGAGGTAGAGCGAGTTCTCACCCGCGAAGGCCTCGTCCTGGACGATGGTGCCGATACCGAAGGGGTTCTCGTCGTTCTCGAAGTCGGCGATGACCTCCTCGTGCACGAAATCGTCACCGCGCAAGGTCCACGGCTGGGCGGACGCCGCGGTGGCGCCGAACAGCAATCCCGCCGTCGCCAAGGCCGCGGCCAGCGGCCTGCATTTGCCCCCCGGCCCGTGTGTCAGTCTGGGCGTTCCCATGCTACCAACCTCCTTTAACAAAGAACAATGTGACTCAAAACGTTTTGGGGCGCTTGCCCCTGATAAGACTCGGAACGTCGGCATGCGGTCCATGCCGGGGAACCCTGCGGCGTCGAAAGGACGCCCCTCAGATTGGCCGTTATGCGGCTCTCCTCCTAACTGCCACGCCGGAAGTGTACTTGGACTCTCACCCTCTGATCTGTCAGCCTCCCGTTGCCTCCCGGCTGAGCCGGTGCCGACAACAGCAAGGGCCAGTGTACCAACGTCTGGCCGGAGTTCAAGCCTTTTTTTGGGTCGCCCGAGATATCGCCCGCCCCCGCGCGAGGCGCTCGGCGACGGTCCCCGGCCGCCGGCGGGGCTCAGTCGGCGAGGTCCGCCGGCCGCTTGTTGGGGACCCACTGGAAGCGGCCGTCGACATGAGCCCACTTGCGGTGGGTCTGGCCTCGCGGCTCGTCGGGGGCGTGTGAGCGGTGGTGGTGCCACATGGTGTCGACGAAGGCGTCGAAGCTGCTGCCCTCGGTCTCCGGGCGTGGGTGATCGCCGCGGTTCTCGGCGTAGGGGTCGTCCTGGCGCATCCAGCGTTCGACGTTGTCGAAGAACGCGTCGTGGTCCCAGAGGCGCTTGGCGCCCATCAGCCGGGCCGCCAGGGCGGTGCCGACCCAGCCCTTGATGGTGCAGCAGAGGCGGTAGTTTTCGGCGGTGCGGCCCCAGCCGTCGTCGTGGTCGGCCCACTGGTCGGGGGGCAGGTGCTCGTGGGGCTGACGCGGGCCGTGGTGCTGCACGAGCTGGTACAGGGCGGTCTGGCCCGCCCAGCCCGGGCCGTAATAGGTGTGCACGTCCTCTTTGAACACGGCCGTCTCGGGCAGATCGAAGAAGTAGTCGTCGTCGAGGATCAGCCCGGCGAAGAGCATGGGCCCCTTGCGGCCGCTGCCCTGGTCGATCCACTGGCCGCCGATGTCGGCGACGCCACGGGCGTCGATGGCGTACTGGACGAGGCCGATGAGCAGCTCCTGCTTACGCTCGCGCGGCACGTCGAGCATGAGCATCAGCGACGCGATGCCGGTGATGCGCGACCACTCGCGGTAGTAGGCCGGCTGATTCTCCGTCGGCAGCAGCCACTGGCCCAGCCAGGAGGCGTTGATGTGGTCCAGCCAGGGGCGTTGGAAGTAGCGCTCGTACTGCTGCCAGTCGGGCGTGTTGTCCGGGGCGGGCAGGGTTGGCAGGCGATCCCAGCGCACGTCGGAGAGGCGGAAGATGCGCTTGTCCGTGCCGGCGTAGGTGGGGCGGAAGGCGTCGGCGGGCGGCGGCTCGGCAAGCGCGGTGAGCACGGCCGCGGTGCGCAGGACGCGGCGGTCCTCCTGCTCGCTGGGCCACATCAGCTCGTGGTGCATCACGCGGTTGGGCATGGTGGTGTGGCTGATCGTGGAGATGAGCGAGCGGTTGGCGTCAAGCTCGTAGGGGAAGCGGACGGTCAGCTCGCTGCGATAGCTGCGCCCGCGCGAGTCGTAGCCCTGGCCGCCGCCGGCCTGCATGACGAGCATCGAGCCGTTGCGCAGGTCGGGGTTGTCCTGCACGCCCGTGCTGCCCCAGTGGTTGGTGCCCAGGTCGGTGATCTCGCCCTCGGGGGCCGGGCCCGGGGCGGGGTCGACCTCGACGATGGTGACCGGGCCGACGACCCACCAGTCGCCATTGACGAACTGGCCGACGGGGTACTCACCGTCGAAGCGCCACGTGATGCCGTGCTGCGAGACCTCGGTGGCCATCCGCGGCTCGGCCTGGCCCTGGGCCGGCGACGCGCCCGCCGCTGCAAGCATGCACAGCCCTCCGATCAGGAGCACGAGCGGGCATTTCGCGGCGGTGGCCGCCCGGCGGCAACTGGCTTGGTCCGACATGATCGCCTCCCTTTCAAGTGGGCTTACGCAACGGTACCATGGTAAGCGAGTGCCTGGGTGAGATCACGGTTTTTTTGCCGCAGGTCAGCTCCCGCGTAGAGATGAGGCCCCACGCCATGGCCGAGATGAATCGCCAGTGCAGGCATCGGGGGGTTGCGGGTCGCCGAAGCCGCTGGGTGGCGGTGGCGGCGGTAGGGCTGGGCGTGGGGTGGCTGGCGTCGGGGGCGCCGGGCGAGGCGGGCATGACGCAGAGCCTGTCGCAGCACGGGATCACCTGGCACTTTGACGAGCCGGTGCCCTACGGCCAGTATGCCAACGGGGACTACTGGGTGCTGGGCCCGGTGAACGTGGTGGGCATCGACCCGGCGTCGCAGACGCTTTCGGATCGGACGATCCACGGGTCGATGATCAACCCGTCGCCGCGTGACGGGAGCACGACGGGTTACGGCCAGACGCGCGACACGGGGTATGACGCGAGCAGGAACGTGGCCAAGGACGTGTCGGCGTCGCAACCGCTGGCGATCGGTGCGGACTCGTCGCTGGTGTCGACGATCTCGACGGCCGAGGCCAACGCCCGGCCGGGGATTGACACGGCGGCGGTGCTGACGGTGGTGGGCGAGGCGCCGGCGGCCAACGCGTTCCGGCCGCCGTACAGCGGCTCGGACAAGAACTCGCCGTGGACGACGGACGACCTGCGCTACGACCTGCTGCCGCGTCTGGAGCCGGTGGAGCAGACGCCGGACATCGCGGCGATGGCGGCCCACTTCCAACGGGTCTGGCTGGACCACGTGCCGGGCTGGACGGGGCGGGCGATCCATCCGATCACGTCGATGCCGGCGTACGGCCGGGACATGGCCAGCCGGCTGGGCCAGGGCTCGCTGATGCTGATGCTCGACTTTCCCGACGAGCAGAAGCGGGATCTGCTGGTGAACTTCGTGCAGGTCGGCATCGACTTCTACGGCATTGTCGAGGACGGCGGCGAGAACAACTGGGTGCCCAACGGCGGGCACGCGCAGGGGCGCAAGTGGCCGATCCTCTTCGCCGGCACGATGCTCGACGACGAGGCCATGGCAGGCATCGGCCAGCGCGAAGACGTCTACTTCGGCGAGGACGGGCAGACGTTCTACGTGACCGAGACGGAGGTTGAGCGCACGGACCTGCACGTGATGGACCCGAACCACAGCAACTATGTCCAGGAGTACGCCGACGGCTACACCGAGGCGATGCTGGGCATGCCGGAGTGGGGCATCCGCCACGCGACGGATCCGCGGCGCGACTCGCCGGACCCCGGGCGCGCCTACCGCATGTGCTGCACCGCGGCATCGTGGCATGGGCACGTGCTCTCGGCGCTGCTGATGGACCTCAAGGACGCCTGGAACCACGACGCGATCTTCGACTACTCGGAGCGCTATCTCGGCCGGCTGCATGAAGAGGGCTGGCCCGAGCTCAACCCGCAGGGGGCGCACGAGCACACGGACACGGGCTTCACGAAGCAGATGTGGGACACCTACCGCGACCAGGTGCTCGAGCTGCTGGCCGGCGACATGAACCTCGACGGCGTGGTGGACAGCGGCGACGTGGCGCCGTTCGTGCTGGCGCTGACCGACCCGGCAGAGTACATGGCCCAGTTCGGCGTCGACGAGGCGACGATGATCGCGCTGGGCGACATCAACCGCGACGGCGCGCTGGACACGGGCGACGTGGCGGCGTTCGTGCAACTGCTCGTGGGCGGGCCGACGAGCGTGCCCGAGCCGGGGACGCTGGCGATGCTGGGCGTGGCGACGGTGGTGCTGATGCGGCGCGGCGGTTCGGCGAGGCGGTGGCGCTGATGTAGGGTGGGTAGAGCGAAGCGAAACCCACCAGGTTGGCCGAGGATCCACGGCATTCGCGGTGGGTTTCGCTTCGCTCTACCCACCCTACATTATCGCCGCCGCCGAATAGTTCACGGCGTTGGGTGCCACGGCTTGTCCCGAAGGGCAAGCCGTGTCTCCGTCGGCCGTCAGACGGCTTGCCGCTTCGCGGTCAAGCCGTGGCACCCACTTTTCGGACGGATCCTAATGGGTTTACCGGCGTTCGCCGGTGCCGCAGCCATCGCTTCGCTCTACCCACCCTACAACGGAAGTTCACGGCGTTGAGCGGCCAGGGGCACGTGGCGCCGGCCTATCGATACCCGGCGTCGCGCAGGGATTGCCACTCACGGATCGGGTAGTGATCCGAGAGCATCCCGTCGCGGTAAATCTGCTTCCACATGCGCACGAAAGGCTCGGGCAGCGGCACGTCGTCCATGGCCCGGCAGGTTCGCTCCACATCGTAGGGCACGGCGCGCAGGGACAGCTCGTCCTGCTCCAGGACCGCGTACAGTGCCAGCGGCTGACCCAGGCGAGGCTGACCCACCGCGCCGGGGTTGACCAGCAGCCGACCGCGATGCTCGAGCTGGAACTGCACGTGCGAATGCCCGGCGATGATCACCGGCTCGGCGAACCGGCCGACGAGCCAGTCCCGTTTTTCCTGTGGCCAATCGGGCCAGAATCGGCCGGCGGGCGCGGGGAAGTCGCCGTGATGCAGCCGCATGTGCCACCGGTGGCGCCGGATGGCGCGGCTGTCGCCCATGGACCTGAGGTAGGCCCAGCTCGCCGGCGAGAGTTGCTCCTGCGTCCAGCGCACCCAGCGGCGGCTGAGGTTGGGCTCATCGGGCCCGTACGTGGCCGTGAGCACCTGCCGGTCATGGTTGCCCATGATCGCCACGCCGCCGAGCCGGCGCAGCAACGCGACCGTCTGCTCCGGTTGTGGCCCGCCGACGATCGCGTCGCCGAGAAAGAGCACCTCGTCGACATCATGCTCGGCTTCGAGCACGGCCTCGAGGGCGGGGAGGTTGGCATGCACGTCGGCGAGGATCAGATGCTTCATGCCTGGGGTGCGAGGCCTGAGCTTACGGGCAGGCTGTGCGTCACGGGAACAAACCGTGGCAGCGTCACTGACGTGGTTGTTCCGACGGCGCCTACTTCAGGCCAAAGCCGACCAGGGCCTGGCGACACCTGGCGACGGCTTCGAGGGGCTCGTAGGCGTCGGACTCGTACTCGACGATGTACCACTCGGTGCCGGCGGTGTTGCGGCAGAGTTCGAGGATGGTGGGCCAGTCCAGGTCGTCCTCGCCGATGACGGGGCGGAAGCCGGCGCGGGGGTCGTCCTTGCCGGCGCGTTGGCTGTAGGGCTTGAGGTGGATCTGGGTGGCGCGGCCGGGGTACTTGCGAAGGATGTCGACGACGTCCGCGCCGCCACGGGCGGCGTTGCCCAGGTCCAGTTGCATGACGACGCGGTCGTCGGTGTTGGAGAAGAAGGTGTCCCAGGGCGTTTCGCCATCGAGCGGGGCGAACTCGACGTGGTGGTTGTGGTAGCCGGTGCGCAGGTCGTGGCTGGCCAGGTGCTCGGCGAGCTGGTTGAAGCGCTTGGCCAGGCCGAGCCAGTCCTGGCGTGTCTTGCGCAGGTCTTCGGGGATGGCGGGGACGACGGCGAAGGTGTTGCCCAGGGCCTTGTGGAAGGCGATGGCGTCGTCGAGCTTGTCGTCGTCGAAGAGGTGGAGCGGCCAGTGCCAGCCGGCGCATTGCAGGCCGGCGGCGTCGAGGAACTGGCGCAGCTCGTCGGGCTCGTGGTTGGGGGCGCCGAAGAACTCGACGGCGCCGTAGCCGGCGTCGGCGACGCGCTTGAGCGTGCCGGCGGCGTCGTTCTTGAACTCGTTGCGCACGGAGAAGACCTGCAGGGCGAGCGGGTTGGCGGGCATGGGTGTGGTTCCGGCAATTCGGTCTGGGAGTTGATCGCGAAGCTAGCGAGCCGGGCGCGCGGGGTCAAATCGAGCGGCGGCGGGCCGGGCATCGCCTGGTCATCTGTACCAGGGCGTGAGAGCTACGGCATCGAGGTCACGGCGGCGGGGGCCTCGCTCAGGCGGCGGATCCACTCCGTGGCGAGGTTGAGCGATTCCAGCGCCTCGGCGGCGTCGCACAGGGGCGTAGGCTTGCCGGCGAGATGGGCGAGGAACTGCTCCGCCTGTTGGCGCATGGCGTCCTCGTAGGCCAGCACGGGCGTGGTGTGGGTCGGCTGGCGGTCGTCCTGCCGGAAGAAGCTGACCCGGCCGGGCACGTTGACAGCCAGGGGCGGGGGCAGGTCGATGCGGATGCGGCCGCGCTCGAAGAAGAGCTCGGCGTACTCGACCCACTGGGTGTACTGGCAGGGGGTGGCCTCGAAGACGGCGGGCAAGCCGGAGGCGGCCTCGACCAGCAGCAGCACGCCGGTGGGCTCGACGTGGGTGATGGCCAGCGGTTCGTCGAGCAGGTGTCGGAGCCAGTCGAGCTGGTGGCCGTAGCCGCTGGCGTAGATGCCCCAGCGCTTGCGGGCGTCAGCGTCGAGGCCGGGGAATTCGTCATCGGGGAAGCGTTCGCGGCGATGCTCGAGCGAGCCGGCGAGCGTGTCGCGGTAGCCGTTGGCGATCCAGTCGCCGGTCAGGGCGACGTGGACGCGGGCGTAGGTGAGCTTGCCCAGCTCGCCGGTGGTCTTGAGGCGGTCGATTTCGCCGCGGGCGGCGAGGGTGGCCGGGTCGCAGCGCTTGTGGAAGGCGACGGTCAGCGGCGTGGCGGTGGCGGCGGCGCGGGCGGCGATGCGCTGGCCGGCGGCGGGTGAGCCGGCCAGGGGTTTCTCCACGAGCAGGGGGATGCCGGCGTCGAGGATGTCGCAGATGACGCGCTCGGCGGCGGGGTTGGGCGGGAGGATGGCGACGATTGCGTCGGGGCGGTGGCGCTGGATCAGCTCGGTGTGCGTGGTGCAGGTGGGCGGGGGCGAGGCGGGGCTGAGGCGCGTGGCGACGCGCCGGGCGAGTTCGGCGTCGAGGTCGGCGATGGCGCCGATGGCGCAGTCATCGAGCGAGGCGTAGTGGCGCAGGTGGGCGGCCTGAGCCTGCTTGCCGGCGCCGACGAAGCCGAGGCGGAGGGAGGCCATGGGGGTATTGTACCGGGGTTCGCGTTGTGGATGGCTGAGGGGTCTCGGGGGGCTGCGCTGCGGCGTGCGAGGCGCGTCCCATCAGGGGCACTTGAGAAACACCTTCGCCGCCCAGGGCTCGATCTCCAATTCGATGCTGTCGTCGGCCTGGACGCGGTCATCCGAGAACAGCTCCTGCCAGGATCCCGAACTCGGCATCGGGATCGTCAGGTGCTGCGCCTCGGGCGAGAAGTTGGCGGCCACGACGACCTCGTCGCCGGCGTCGTTCCAGCGATGGTAGACCACCGACTTCTGCTCGGGCATCACGGCGTCGATCGCGATGTGGCCGCTGCGCAAAGCATCACGCTCACGCCGAAGGTGCGCCAGCCGGGCGTAGTGATCGCGCAGGCCCTTGCCGCCGGCGGTGGCCAGCTCCTCCCACTTGAGATAGTTGTGGTCCATGTTCTTGGCTGTGTCCTGCCCCCACGCCTGGCCGTGGTAGAGCATCGGCACGCCCAGGGCGGTGCAGAGGATCGTCGCGCCGAGCGCGCTCTTTCGCCGGGCGGTCTCCTCGTCGAAGCCGGCCTGCTGCACGAGCAGCATGATGCGCTCCTCGTCATGGCTCTCGAGGTAGTTGACCATGCAGGTGGGTTTCTCGCCATAGCCCTCGTGCCCGGGATCGAGCACGCGGATCGCGGCTTCGAAGTCCTCCCAGTCGTACCCGCCCGCCTCCGTCTGCGCCAGCAGCGCCGCCAGGGCGTGGCTGAAGCGCACGTGCCAGGCGCCGTCCATGTCCGCGGCGATCATCCCGCCCGGGTCTTCGGGCAGGTGCTCGCCGATCAGGTAGGCGTCGGCGCGGACCGATCGGGCCGCCCAGGAGAGCGTCGGGATGCCATAGCCGTCCGGCGTCACGCCCACGCTGCGGATGTAGTCGAAGCGGAAGCCGTCGACGTGATACTCGGTCAGCCAGTAGCTGAGCACATCCTTGACGAAGGAACGTGTGGCGTGCTTGGAGAAGTCGAGCTGCGGCAGGCCGTAGTCGTTGCCCCCCGCGGGCCCGGTGCCGTACCAGGGGCTCTGGTCGTAGGGATACATCTGGTTGAACGGGTGCTTCTCGCCCGTGTGGGCCAGGACCATGTCGAGGATGACGCCGAGGCCTTTGCCATGGGCCTCGTCGATCAGCCAGCACAGCTCCGCGGGTGTGCCGTAGTCGCGGTTGGGGGCGAAGAGGAAGGTGGGCGTGTAGCCCCAGCCCTTGTTGTCCGCCACGCCGAAGATGGGCATCAGCTCGATGCAGTTCATGCCCAGGTCGCGCACGTGGTCCAGGCGCTCGACGGCCTCGCGGAAGTCGCGCTGGGGGGTGAAGTCCGCGATGTGCATCTCGTAGATGAGCAGGTCCTTGAAGTGCGGGCGATGCCAGCCGTCGTGGCGCCAGGCGAAAGGCTCGGCACGCACCTTCACCGTCGCCTTGGGCGGCCGATCGTCGGGCTCGTCCTCGACATACCGGGCGTAGGGGTCGCAGACCAGCAGCTCGCCGTCGAGCAGGAACTGGTACTCGAACGCGCCGCGGGGCAGCTCCTTCGTCACCGACCACAGGCCGTCGTCAACCTGTTCGAGCGGGTCGGCCTCCTGCTTCCAGTCGTTGAAATCACCGACAAGATGCACGCTCTTCTTGCCCGGTGCGTAGATGGTGAAGCTGACCTGTCCATCATGGTCGACGGCGCCGGGAAAGGGCAACCCCGGCTCATCGCCCTTTGGTGCGTCCTGCGGTGCTGTCATGTTCGTCATGGCTGGTTGCTCCCGGGCAGGGGCTTGGATCCAGGGGCGTTCGCCGTTGCCACCGGCCGCGGCCACGCCACCGGGTGTTTGCGGGCCAAGGCCGCTGGGCGAACCGCGACCGTCGGCGATGCGGTCAACGTCTGCCGTGTATTGCTCTTGTGGACGCGCGTCGAAGCGATGGAATGAGGCGCAGCGCTCGATTCTGCGTCCCGGGGCCTGTGGCGCTGCATTGTGGCGGGCGCCGCAGCCGCGGTCAAACGTCCTCAGCGCCCGGGGCTTGCGCACGGTGTGCATCGAGGCCGCCCGCCGGGCCGAGCTGGCAGAGGTCATTGACTGCACGGCCGATGGGTCATGCCCGGCCGCGTCGCAGCAACCCCATGGCCCCCAACCCCAACAGCGCCAGCGAGCCCGGCTCCGGCACGCTGCCATTGCCGACGAGCACCTCCACGAACGCCGCCACGTCGCCCGTGTCAAACGCGCCGTCCTGGTTGATGTCGCCCAGGGTGATCATCGTCGTTTCGTCGATGCCGAACTGGGTGATATAGGTGGCCGGGTCGGTCAAGGCCTGGACGAAGGGCGCCACGTCGCCGGTGTCGACGACGCCGTCGAGATTCATGTCGCCGAGCAGGAGCGCGATGTCCACGGCGAGCAGGCCGTCGGTGTAGAGGGCGTCGATGTTCCAGGCCAGGGTCTGGGGCAGGTCCGGCAGATCCAGGTGGTCAAAGACGGTGTCGACGGTGGAGAAGCTCAGCAGGTCGAAGATGTCGCCGGGCTCGGGCGCGAAGCCGTCGATCAACCGCACGGCCAGGGTTCCGCCGCCGCGCAGGATGGTGTCGATCTGAACGTGGTCGTGCTCGATGCCGGCGGCCGTGCCCGCGAGGTCGAGGCGGAGCGTGCCGGCGGTCTGGGTGTAGTCGCCCTCGATGGTGATGGTGCCGGGCGCGGCGGTGGGGCTGGTGATGACGGCACCGCGGTTGAGCACGTCGGACAAGGCCAGGCGGAAGCTCGCGAGGCCGCCGTCAAGCGCGAGCGTTCCCGAGCCAATGATGTCGATGCTGTCCAGGTGCATCTGCCCG
>SLDI01000474.1:0-3014 GCA_007125385.1 Phycisphaeraceae bacterium
AGCGAAACCCACCACGATGCTCGTAGATCCAAGGCAAGACTGGTGGGTTTCGCTTCGCTCTACCCACCCTACGTCAATAGTTCACGGCGTTGAGTGGCAGCCGGTGCCCTTGGTTGGCGCGGCATCGATCTCACGCCGGGCGGGCCATGAGGTAGGGCGGCTCGTCGACGTCGTCGAATTGCAGGCGTTGGTACATGCGTCGATGGTCGGGGCAGCCGAAGCCGGCGGTGGAGCGGACGCGCGACAGGTCGTGCTCGCGGGCGAGGTGGATGGCCTTGCGCACGAGTCGGCCGCCGAGGCCTTGGCCGCGCGCCGCGGGGGTGACGACGAGCTGGTGGATGGAGGCGGCGTCGTGCTCGGGCTCGAGCAGCACGAGCATGGCGGCGAGCCAGGCGTCGTCGCGGGCGGCGGCGACGATGATCGGCTGCTGGTGCGGGTCGCTGAAAAGCTTGTGCACCTCGCTGCCGAGCAGCGTCTCAGCCTGCTGGGGCGGCGCCTGGGGCGGGCGGAGCTGAAGCCAGTGGATGTCGTGTGCCAGGGGTGCCATGAAGGGATTGTAGGGGGGCGCGTTTTTTTTTCAGTCGTGCAGGTGTCAGCAACCGTGGGGCGCGCCTGGTCTCAAGCAAAGGAGCCCGACCGCGGCCGGAGCGGGGCGACCCGTTGAGCCGTCGATGGCGGGCCCTTTGCGTGAAGCGAGCGGCTGCCGAGGCCGCGGAAACTTTCGGTGACTGATGGCAAAGGAGCCAGCCATGAAGAGCAAGACCGCAACGTTGCCCGCGCTGGTGGCGGCGGCGCTGTTCGGGACCGGGACGATGTTCCTGGCCGGTTGCCCCGAGGACTTCGAGACCGAGCCGATGGAGCCGGCGCCGCAGCAGGAGCCGGCCGAGCAGCCTGCCGAGCCGGCGCCCCCGCCTGAGCCGGAGCCGACGGAGGAGCCCGCCGACCTGAACGATCAGGCGGATGAGTGGGACGATCAGCTCGACAACGAGACGACGTACTGATCGGCGGGGACGGGGCAAGGTTTCAATGATGCCCCCGACGGCGGGGCGGCGCGATTGTTGCTGCCCCGCCTTTGGCGTGCGCATGCATCGCGACACGATCCCGCCCTTCACTCGCCGACTCGCTCAGGACGGGCGTTGCCCCGAACCCGGGGAACCCGCTCACCGCTTGAGCAGTTGCTCGCGCTGGATCATGACCTTGAGGGTGTGGCAGACGAGCTCGACCTGGGTCTCGTCCATGCGCGGGAAGAAGGGCAGGGCGATGGTGCGTTCGCAGATGGACTCGGCGACGGGGAAGTCGCCCTTGTTGAAGCCGAGCTGCTGGCGGTAGAAGGGCTGGAGGTGGATGCAGGGGAAGTAGTTGCTGGCGCCGACTTCGTGGCGGCGCAGGCCGGTGATGATGCGGTCGCGTTCGGTTTTGCCGTAGGTGTCGTTGAGCCGGACGACGTAGGCGAACCAGGACATGTCCTGCTCGTCGCCGTCGTCGACGGTGGGCAGGACGAGGTCGTCCCAGTCCATGAGGCGTTGGGTGTAGAGGCTGGCGACGCGTCGTCGTGCTTCGAGCAGGGCGTCGAGTCGTTCGAGTTGGGCGACGCCGAGTGCGGCGGCGATTTCGGAGAGGCGGTAGTTGTAGCCGAAGCGTTCGTGCTCGAGCCAGGCGGCGGCGGGGGCGGCGTTGGTGGTGTGGCCCTGGGCGGAGTCGACGGGCCGGCCCTGGTTGCGCATGGATCGGCAGAGCTCGGCGAGGCGATCGTCGTCGGTGACGATGACGCCGCCTTCGCCGGTGGTGATCTGCTTGTTGGGGTAGAAGCCGAAGACGGCGGCGCGGCCGAAGGACCCGACGGGCTGGCCCTGGCATCTGCCGCCGAGGGCTTCGCAGGCGTCCTCGATGAGGTGGATCTCGTGGGCGCGGGCGATCTGGGCAAGGCGGGCCATGTGGCGGGGATTGCCGAAGACCTCGACGGCCATGATGCCGCGGGTGCGGTTGGTGACGGCGGCCTCGACGCGTTGCGGGTCGATGTTGAGGCTGACCGGGTCGATGTCGACGAACACGGGGGTGGCGCCGGCCATGATGATGGCGTTGGCGGTGGCGATGAAGGAGAAGGGGGTGGTGATGACCTCGTCGCCGGGGCCCAACCCCAGGCCCAGCAGGGTCAGGTGCAGCCCGGCGGTGCCGGAGGAGACGGCGATGCCGTGGCGGCGCTGGCAGCGCTCGGCGACCATCTGCTCAAACAGGGCCTGGCGCGGTCCGATGGACAGTCGGCCGCTGCGCAGGACCTTGACGACGGCGTTGATCTCGGCGTCGGTGATGTCGGGTTGGCTCAGGGGGATTTCGCTCATGTTGGCGTCGGGCCGCGGGGGCGATGGCGACAGTGTACGCCAACGGGCAGGGGGGTAAAGGGGGTGGTGGCGAGTGGTGGCGGGGGGGAGTTCTCGCGGAGGGCGCGGGGCAGCGCGGAGGCCGCAGGGTGGGACGGCGGCCGTGGCCCTGACGCGTGGACTCGCCAGGAGCGCGGCAGGGGGCGCATCGGCGGCGTCGATGTAGGGTGGGTTTCGCTTCGCTCTACCCACCCTACATCCGGCCGGACATGGATCGGGGTTGTATCGCCGCGCTGCGCGGGGTCAGACCCAGACGTTGACGAACAGGGCGTCCTCGGTGGTCTTGCCGACGAGCTGGCCGACGGTGGTGGTGACGAACTTGACCTCGTATTCGGGGTGGTTGTCCAGCCACTCGTTGATCTGCTGATCGAGGTGCTCGATGGCGTCGGGGCGGAGCTTGGCGACGAAGGTCTTGACGTGGATGGCGCCGCGGCCGGTGACGTTGGGCTGGCGTTTCCAGTGGTCCTCGTGGGGGACGCGGGTGTCGAAGGTGCGGATCTTGCTGGTGCCGCTGCTGCTGGCGCCGGCATCGTCGCCGGCGGGCTCGAGCTCGACGGCGTCGAGCTCGTCCTCCTCCTCGTCTTGCTGGTCCTCGTTGTCGATGGGGATGGACTTGGCCAGCAGTTCCTCGTCGTA
>SLDI01000204.1:0-11346 GCA_007125385.1 Phycisphaeraceae bacterium
AACGTCTGGTGGAGCAGGGGTACGCGCCAGAGAGTATCCGCCGGCGAATCCGGTTGGGGGCCGATCTCGGCCGTTGGCTTGCGCGACGACGGTTGGGACCCGCCGATCTCGACGAGCGCCGAATGGAGTGCTTTCTTCAACAGCGGCGGCGGGTGCTTCCCAACTACTGCGGCGAGCGACCGGCACTGGAGCAGCTTCTTGCCCAGCTGCGCGATCTCGGCGTCGCGCCCGGCCCATCTCCGGGAACCGATCGCACCGAACTGGAGCAGATCACCACTGCCTACGCTGGCTACCTGTCTCAGGAGCGTGTGCTCGCACCACTGACCGTTGGACAGCAAGTGGCATACATCCGGCGATTTCTGTCGGAACGCTTCGGCACCAAGCGCGTTTGCTGTGAGGCATTGAAGCCGGCTGACATCGGCAGGCATCTCCTTCGGCACAACACATCCCGCCGTCGCGGCCCGCAGGCTGTCGCGAGCGCGCTCCGCACGTTCTTCAGATTCCTTTACATCCGCGGCATCGTGGGCATCGACCTGGCCGGGGCCGTGCCCAGCGTGGCGCAGTGGCACCTGGCCGGCATACCGAAGTTCCTGGCCGCCGAGCAGATCGAAGCGGTTCTGCAAAGCTGCAACCAAGCCACGGTACTTGGTCAGCGTGACCACACGGTGCTGCTGCTGCTCGCCCGGCTCGGTTTGCGTGCCAGCGAGGTAGTCCGGATGGAGTTGGAGGACCTTGACTGGGGGGCCGGCGAGTTGATGGTCCGCGGCAAGGGCGGCCAGCAGGACCGGTTGCCCATGCCGACGGAGGCGGGCCAGGCGCTGGCTGCGTATCTGCACCACGGCCGGCCCCCCTGCGCCACACGGCGGGTGTTCGTGCGAACGCACGCACCGCACCGGGGTTTCCGGACTTCCGCCGCGATCAATTATCTCGTGTCCAAGGCCATCGACCGTGTCGGCCTGGAACCCGCGCACAAAGGGGCACGCCTCCTGCGGCAGTCCCTGGCCACTGACATGCTCCGCCAAGGTGCTTCGCTGGCCCAGATCGGCGAGGTGCTGCGCCACCGCGATCTGGAGAGCACAGCGCTGTACGCGAAGGTCGACGTGAACGCGCTGAGGGCGTTGGCCCCGCCTTGGCCAGGGAACCGCGCATGAACGCACTGCGCCTCCATCTTGAGCAGTACCTCCGCCTCCGAAGGGCGATGGGATTTCAGCTGCACGACGTCGCGCGACAGCTGGATAGATTCGTCTGCCACCTTAAGGAGCAGGGCCTGCCACACATCACAACAGCCGCCGTCGCGGCGTGGATCTCGTCGTTGCCCGTCTCGCCCAACACCAAGGCGAGTCGGTTCGGCATGATCCGCTACTTCGCCCGGTACGTGCGAGCGGCTGATCCGCGGCACGAGGTTCCGCCCGCTCAGTTGTTCCCCAGCCGGCGACGTCGCCAGGCGCCCTACATCTACAGCGACGGCGAGGTGGCACAGCTTATACACGCTGCACGGCAGATCCCGTGGGCTGCGGGATCTTGCGCGAAGACCTTTACCACGTTGCTGGGACTGCTCGTGGTGACCGGGATGCGCATCGGCGAGTGCCTCGCACTCAATGCTCCCGACGTCGATCTGGAAGAAGGGGTCCTCACCGTCGTCGAGACCAAGTTCCGCAAGTCGCGTCTGATCCCCCTGCATCCCTCGACGCTGGAGCAGCTCCAGCGGTACTCGCGATGGCGGAACCGTCAGTTCCCCAGGCCCAGAAGCCCCAGCTTCCTCGTGTCCAGCCGAGGCACCCGGCTCTGGAAGGGCAACGTACGGATCACCTTTCACCGCTTGTCGCGCCAGATCGGCATCCGACACGCCGGGGTTCGCCATGGTCCTCGGCTGCACGATTTTCGGCACACCTTTGCGGTCAAGACGCTGCGGACCTGGCACGACGCGGGCGTGGATGTGGAACAGCATCTGCCCGAGCTGGCGACGTACCTTGGGCACACCCATGTGTCTGACACCTACTGGTACCTGACCGGCACGCCTGAACTGCTGCAGGTCGTCGCGGCACGGATCGATCGCCTTGGCGAAGAGAGGACAGCGACATGAGCAGCTCGGCGTCCTTCCCCGGCCTGCTGCAGGGGTTCTTCACGGATCGCCTCATGCGCCAGCAGCAGGTCAGCGTCCACACGATTGCCAGCTATCGCGACGCGTTTCGCCTGCTTTTGACATTCGCCCAGCAGCAACTGGGCAAGCGGCCTTCGGCGCTGACCCTTGAGGACCTCAGTGCCCCGTTTCTGGGGGCGTTCCTCGACCATCTCGAGCGGGACCGCGGCAACCGCGCCCGCACGCGCAACGCGCGGCTGGCCGCGATCCACTCGTTCTTCCACTACGCGGCGCTGTGGGATCCGGCGCACAGCGCCCTGATCCAGCGCGTCCTGGCGATGCCGAGCAAGCGGCACGAGCGCCCCACGATCACCTTCCTCAGCCGGCCGGAGGTCGACGCGTTGTTGGCGGCACCGGACCTGGGCCGGTGGGGCGGACGGCGTGACCGCTGTCTACTGCTGGTCGCGGTGCAGACGGGGCTGCGTGTGTCGGAGCTGACGGGGCTGCGCTGCCGCGATGTGATACTGGGCACCGGGCCGCACGTCCACTGCTACGGGAAGGGACGCAAGGAACGCTGCACCCCGTTGCGGGCCGAGTCCGCTATAGCAATGCGGACCTGGCTCAGCGAGCGCCGTGGCGAAGACGACGACCCGCTGTTCCCTAATGCCCGTGGCGGCCCGCTCAGCCGCGACGGCGTCGAATACCTGCTGAACAAGCACGTCGGTGTCGCCCGCCGCCACTGTCCGTTGCTGGCGGGCAAGCGCGTCTCCCCGCATGTGCTGCGGCATACGGCGGCGATGGACCTGCTGCAACACGGCGTGGACCGCTCGGTCATCGCCCTCTGGCTCGGGCACGAGCAGTTGGAGACCGTGCAGGTGTACCTGCATGCCGATCTCCAGATCAAGGAGCGCGCCCTTGCCCGGACCCTTCCTCTCCATGTGCGCCCCGGTCGCTATCGCCCGGATGACCAACTGCTGGCTTTCCTCAAGAGCCTGTGATTATGCCGAGCCCGGCCGGCCTCCAACGGAGGCGGACGCCCGCGCCACCGCGTGAGGTCCAGCCGGCTCGGCATAAGTCGGAGCTCGGCATAATGCCACACGAAGACTAACCCCTCTCTCCTGATCCCGATCCCCAACTGTGATTCGAATCCACACCCCCGGGTGGGGTGGCGTGTTGTCATGCGCGCTCCCCCGCCCGTTCTTGTGATGTGTCTTGTTTCAGCCGTCCAGGACGGCAGGAGTATGCCTATGTCTGCACAACGATGCACATTCGCCCGATTCCGCACCACGGTCGTGTCGGTGGGGCGCCATCGCGGCCAACCGCGGATCTATCTGGAAGGCCGATGGCTTATCGACGCCGGCTTCCAGCCTGGCAATGCGTTTGAAGCCAGGTTCCAGACCGGCCGCCTCGAGTTGTCCCTGAGTGAGCATGGCCGGAGCGTCAGCAGCAAGAGGAGCCGCCGCGTCGCGGTCATCGACCTGCACTGCGCCGCCATCGACCGGATCCTGGGCGGGGTCGAGAAGGTGACGGTGCACGCGGAGCACCACCGTCTCATCATCACGCCTGAGCGGATCGCCCTGCAACGATCGAAGCGCCAGCTTACCCCCACGGCTGTCTCCCTCTTCGCCGGCGGCGGCCTGCTTGCCGAGGCGGCACGGCAGGCGGGGTTCCAGACACTCGCGGCGGTGGAGCTCGACGGCCGCTATGCCGACATCTTCCAGCTCAACCACGGCGGCCGAATGTACGCCTGTTCGATCGAGCAGGTGCCATGGGCGCAGCTTCAGCAGATGGTTGAGGCGCACGGCCCACTGGGCCTGCTGGAGATGGGCCTGCCGTGTGAGCCGTTCTCGCGCATCCGCCGGCTGGACCGTGGCGGGCAGTCAAAACGCGACGGTTCGCTGCCGCCCGAGGCGCACGAGCTCGGCGACCTGGTCTACTTCGCGATCAAGGCCGCCGACCTGCTGAACCCCCACACGGTGATCATCGAGGAGGTGCCGCCGTTCCTGGAGAGCGGGGCCGGGTGGATCCTGCGCGGGGCGCTGGCCCGCCTCGGCTACACGGTCGATGCACGCGTGCTCGATCCGCGGGACCACGGCGGCCTGACAGCGCGAGCGCGTGCCGCCATCGTTGCGACGAGCTTCAACCGAGTGTGCTGGCCGGAGCCTGTTGAGCAGCAACGTCGCGTCGGTGAGATCCTTGACGACGTGGCGGACGACAGCCCCCTCTGGTTCGACCTCGCCACGAAGCCGTGGCTGTACCAGCACTGGGAGCGCCAGCGCGAGCGTGGCAACGGCTTCGTGCCGCCCAGGCTCACCGGCGATGAGTCGAGCTGCCCGACGATCAAGAAGCGGTACTTCGCCGGCCAGGGCGACAACCCGGTCGTCCAGCACCCGCGCGACCCCAGCAAGCACCGCTGGTTGACGGTGGATGAGGTGCGGCGACTCATGGAAGTGCCCGTGGACTACCAGCTCGGCGATGCGATCACGGTGGCCGGCGAGGTGCTGGGCCAGGGCGTGCACGTCGAGACCTTCCGCCAACTGATCGAAGCGGTCGCGGGCTCCACCGTCTCCGCCTGATACCACGTCTGAGCATTCGAATCTGTCGCTTCCGCGCGTGCGGGAGCGGTTGTGTTGTTACACGACCGCCCCCGTGCCGGGGCGGTCCTCATGCAAAGGAGCGTCCCATGACTGCGAACACGATGTCAATCCACGACCCCGAGATCAAGCCATCGGAATCCGATCATTCATTTCTGCAGATGCTGCCGCAGGTGCAGCGCTGCGCTGGCCGGGCGTTCGCCCACTGGCCGCCGGAGGCGCGGGAGGAGGCGGTGCAGGAGACGGTTGCCAACGCCTTCGTCGCCTATACCGGCCTGGCCGAGCGCGGCCGGGAGCACCTGGCGTCCCCCTGGTCGTTGAGCCGGTACGCCATCAAGCAGTTCCACGCGGGCCGGCGCGTGGGCAAGCGGATGAACAGGCGCGACGTCATGGCCGAGGGCACCATTCGAGCGTGCGCCGCGCAGGTGCATCGTTATGAGTATGGCGATCTGTGGCAGGCGCTGATTGGTTGGGACACCGGCCGTCGTTGCGGCACGCCGGCGGACCTGGCCGCGTTCCGCATCGATTTCAGCAACTGGCTGGGCACGCTTCCGGCCCGTCATCGCCGTCTGGCATACCTGCTGGCCCGCGGGGAGCAAGCCCGGCAGGTGGCCCGGGACCTGGGCCTGACGCCGGCGCGTGTGACGCAGATCCGTCAGGCGCTTCGTGACCGGTGGAACCGGTTTCACGGGGACGCGGCCTTTGCGTGGGCCTGACCCTCCCGTACCTCGCGGCGTCACCCATCACCATCGAATTCAGGAGTGACCACACCATGGAACGACATATGCAGATTCACTTTGAGAGGACGGAATTCTGCCCATATTGCGGCAGTGACGAGATAGAAGGCCGGAGCGTCGAGGTCGAGAACCAGTGGGCCGTTCAGCGCGTCGACTGCCTCGCCTGCGGACGCTTCTGGCACGATCGGTACCGATCGGCGGAGGTGATCGACGATCAAGGACACCGGCATCCGCGACCCTCTGCCACGTCGCCACCGCCCATGCCTCCGGGGCCGGATCGCGACCTGCGCCAGCGGGACCTTGTCCCGGCCGAGGCATTGAGTCGAACCCACGCCACGGTCATCGGCGTCGGGGCCATCGGCCGCCAGGTCGCGCTGCAACTCGCGGCGATGGGCGTGCCCAGGCTCGAGCTCATCGATCCACAGATCGTCGAGACGGTCAATCTGGCCGCCCAGGGGTATCTTGAGGAAGACCTTGGCCAGCCCAAGGCGGAGGCCACAGCCCGCCTGGCGCTGCGGCTCAACTCCCGGATCGAGATCGACCCGCTCATCCAGCGGTTCCGGCGGTCACAGGACGTGGGCAACGCGGTGTTCGCCTGCGTTGACTCAATCGAGACCCGCCGGCTGATCTTCCAGGCCGTCAAGGATCGGGTCCCGTTCCTCTGCGACGGGCGGATGAGTGCCGAGGTGGTACGCGTGCTGAGCGCGGATGACGAGGTTGGCCTGCAACACTACCCGACGACGCTCTTCGCGGCGGAAGAGGCCCACGCCGGTGCCTGCACGGCCCGCAGCACGATCTTCACCGCCAACGTCGCCGCAGGAATGATGCTCGAGCAGTTCACGCGCCACTTGCGCCGGCTGCCGGTGGATGTGGATATCAGCCTCAATTTGCTGACGAGCGAGCTGACGATCGGCGATCACGGGAGCGACTGAAACCCAACCGCGCCGTTCGATGCAAGCCGATGGCGAAGTGGGGGCGGGTCGAGCAGGCCCGCCCCCTTTCCCCTCAAGCTCAACCACCTCACGTCCTGTACTTCTTCCTATCCACCATACTTATCCCACTCATGCTCATCTCATCACGTCATCCGGACACCGGTTAGCCCGTCGGGCGCGGTCACACTGCACGGTAAATCGGCTCTGCCGTCGACAGGATCGCTTCGCGGCGATATGGATTGCGGCTGCTTTCCACGCCCGGGCGGGTAAGCAAGTCCACCGATCGGCCGAAGATGCCGGCCAGCTCCTCCTCCATCTGCGCATGCTCCAACAGTGACCAGGGGACGTTCTCGTCGAAGGTCGCCAGCAGATCAATGTCACTATCCGGCCGAAGCTCGTCCCGTACGGCGGACCCGAACAACGACAACTCGACGATCCGCCACTTGCGGCAGAACGCCTCGATCGCCGGCATGTCCAGCTCATCCTTGAAGACCATCACCGATTCCTCTCGCGACACCCATCGTAACCGCCGCGCCCGCGCCGGGACATCAACAGCTACCGAGGGCGCAAACCGGTCCACGGGGCGCCCGAACGCGCACCGTCGACAGAAAAAGTTCGTTTTTTGGCAGAAAGACGAACCGCGGATGGGCCGGGGCGCGCGCCGAAGCCACGCCGATTCATGGGTCTAGGATAATGCCCCACGTCGCTGGTGCAAGACCCGGGCGGGCAGCCGCGAAAAGCTTAAATATCTCCTCGCCATCCTAACCTTTTGAAATCACGTCCCTTGCGTCCACCGCAGCGACGGTGGGCGGTTCGTCTTTCTGCCATAGGACGAACCGCCTGCTTCCGGGGCACGGCGCGAAGGACCACGTCGCAGGATGAGTTCACAGCGGACATGGACGGTCGATGAGCGGAAGTTCTTTGAGCCAGCGGAGCAGGCAGCCTTGCGCGAGCATGTGCGACAAGCCAAACGCCGCACCGATCGACGCGGCCCGTGGCTGGACTGGTTCCTCGTAGAACTGGCCTTCCAGACGGGCCTGCGCGTCAGTGAGCTGGGGGCGCTGCGTTGCGGCGACCTGTACGTGCATGGCCATCGCCCCGGGGTGGCGGTCCAGTGCGGCAAGGGCGGCCGCGCTCGCTACGTGCGGATCAACCGCTACTGCTGCCGCGTGATCCGCCAGTTCATCGCATGGCGCCAGGCTACCGACCAGCCCACAGCTTCGGCCAGCCCCGTCTTCCGTAGCCCGGGTCAGAGCGATGAGCCGGTGACCGTGCGTGCGCTGCAGAAACGCTTCACCCGATTGCTCAGCGCGGTCGGCATCCGTGGCCACAGCCTTCACCACTGCCGACACACCTACGCGACGAACCTGTACCTGGCGAGCGGGGGCAATCTGCGGCTGGTTCAGAAGCAGCTCGGCCACCGCAAGGTCACGACCACGCAGGTCTACGCCGACGTCTTCGACGACACGATGCAACTGGCAATCGAGGGGTTGTACCGGCCCAAGCCAAACCGGAGATCCACACGCAACGGCCGAACCTGAGCTCTTGGTGAGCAGGCTCGCGTTGTCATCTGTCCATCCACTTTTGAGGGGGCATCCTCATGAACGCATGGGTTTACCGGGCACGCACATCGTGCATCGCGTGCGTCTGCTTGTCGATCACGATGATCCTGGCCGGCGGCTGCGGCGTCGAGCGGCCGCGGACGCCCTTGAGCTATCAGGAGCTGCGCAGCGAAGGCAACGTCCTCCAGACGCATCAATACTCATGCGGGGCCGCGTCGCTGGCGACCCTGATGAGCCTGTTGGGGACACCGACCAGTGAGGCCGAGCTGCTGGACGAGGTCTTTGAGAGCGATCCCAAGCTCCAGGTCGTGACAGAGGGCGAGGATGACGAGGTCTTCCTCGACCCGCTGACGGTGAAGAACCTCGAGGACCTGGCCCGGGCCCGGGACTTTCGCGTGGTGTCGGTGCAGGCGCGTTCCGACGACGAGGGGATCGCCGCCATCGAGGCCCTGGCGCCGGTGATCACGCGCCTGACCATCCATGACGACATCCTTCATTTCGTCGTCGTCCGCAAGATCGAAAGCGGCTTCGTCTTCATCAGCGATCCCGCCTACGGCAACTACCGCCTGCCCATCCGACAGTTCTATGAGGCGTGGGATGCGGGCGACCGGATTATTGTCGCCGTCAGCCGCAAGGCCTTCCTCGCCCACGCTGGTGACGAGGGAGCGCCGGGGCAGTTCCGCGTCAGGCGCGATCCGGAAGAGGTCATCGACTGGTCCGGGCTTGATGATCGGTTCCCGCGGCCGCTCTACAACGCCGCCCGCCGCTCGATCACGCTCACCAACAGCCTCTCGCGCTAATCCACATCCGTTCCCGCGACACTCGAATAAGGAGACACCATGATCTGGTTCGATCGACATCGTGTTCTGCACGCCCTTGTGCCGCACGCCGCGGCCTTGGTGATCCTCGCCTCCGGCCCCCTGGCTCTGGCCCAGGAGTGGTACATTCCCAAGCGCCCCGAGGTGCTCGAGCCGCAGCGGTTCGAGATCGGCCTGCGCGCCCAGTTCACCACCGACAGCGACGGCCTGCTCGACTCCCAGGAGCTCAGCGCCATCGGGTCGCTGCGGATATCACCTTTCGATCGCTTCGAGGTGTACGCCGAGGTGCCGTACACCTTCGCCGAGCGTGACCGCATTGTCGGGTTCGACATCGAGGCCAACCGTCACGACGACATCGGCGACGTCTTCAGCCAATTCACCTACGAGCTCTTTCGAGGCGATGACTGGGCGCTGCTGCCCTCGGTGGACGTCATCTTCCCGACCGGGCGCGACCCCTACGACCACCCGGTCGGCACGGGCGGCGGGCACTACCGCTTCACGCCGGGCGTGACGTACATGAAGGTGATCGACCCGGTGGTCGTCTTCGCCTACGTCGGCCATCAGATCTCGCTCAGCGAAAGCTTCGACGTCGGGCGCGTGTCACCGGGCGGATCGACCCGGTTCCGCGTCGGCGGCGCGTTCCACGTCAATCCGCGGCTGCGCACCACCCTGTTCACCGCCACCGACATCCAGTCGCGCACCGAGGTCGATGGCGAGAAGGTCGAGGGCAGCGGCGGCAACGCGGTGCGCTTCGGGGCCGGGATCGACTGGCTGATCCACGACGCGACGTCCCTGAACTTCAATGCGGTGTTCGGTGCGACAGATCGGGCTCCGGATGCGGTTCTGACCGCCGGGGTCACGTACCGCTTTTAACCCGATTCCAACGAAGGAGACTGACGATGAACCACCGTTCCATCTTGTTGCTGGTGGCCTTGATGACAGCCGGAGCCGGGTTGGCCGGGCCTGTGCAAGCGCGCGAGGTTCGCACGGCAGAGGCCGCTCAGGATCGCCTCGCCGAGTTCATCGGCATGGGCGATGTTCGCTACGACGCCCGCGCCGCCGACGGCGCACCTGTGGTGGCCGTTGCCGATCCGGAGGATATCGAGGCGGGGGAGGCGGTCATAGGCGGTGTGTCAGCCGCGCTGTTCCTCTGGCAGATGTACAAGACTTGGCATCCGGAACTCTCGGATGAAGGGGTGTGGGAGAGAGTCGGGCAGACGGCAGTGGCAGCGCTCGGGACGGCGGGCGGACCGCATGGCGGCGCAGTGCCGGCTCCGCAGCAACAGATTGAGCCGGGGAGCAGCCTGCTGGCTGACGACGTCGAGGCAGCGCGTCAACTGGCCCAGGACGTGACGGCGCTCCGCGGATGGGCTGCGGAGGCGACAATCGGCTGGATAGTGGCTCAATCTCCCGACTCGGCCACCGAGGTGACGATCCTTTCCACGCACGGCGGCCTGGAAGGCGGTCAGACATCATCGACGGAACTGGTTGCCGGTGGCAAGATGGCCGCTGTGGCAGATCTTTCGCGCTGGGCCACACGCGAAGGGGCGATCGCCGCCCTGTCGACGTTCGGACCGATCGATAGGCCCGCCAACTCGGCCGGCGGGCGCTTTGGCCTGATCCATACCGGCCTCGGCGACGCCAGTGCCCAGGGACTGATCGAACAGACGATCGTGGCGCCGCACACCCGCAGCGCCACGTTCGCCGCACGCTACAACTTCGTAACGACCGAGTTCCCAGAGTATCTCGGCACCGAGTTCAACGACAGCTTCATCGTTGAGCTGGTCCATCTCCAGACCGGGGCGACGGAGGTTCTGGCACGTTTCGAAGGATCGCTGAACCAGATCTTTTCCGAGAGTGATCAGGACACCTGGCGGCACGTGCAGTTCCAGTCCGGGACGTTGCCCCACCAGATCCTGGACGAGGCAGCCAGCGGCGCGGGGCAGACCGGCTGGATCACCGCCACGCGCGGCGGGATCAACCTCCAGCGAGGCGAGCGCTACCTCGTGCGCTTCCGAGTCAACGACGTCGGCGACAGGATCTTCGACTCTGCCTTGCTGATCGACAAGGCGAGCCTGCGGTAGAGTGACGGCCGAACTGTGGCGGAGGCCAGCGTGTGGGCTTGGGGTGGGGCGTTGAGTTGTGGGCAACTGTCTTCGAAAGGATGGAGGTGCCCCGCCACACCGACCGTGCAACGCCCGCCGCCTATGGTCCGCCTTCGGCCTGGCAAGCTGATGATGATGCCCGTGTGCGAGCTGGACCGCAGTTGCACGGCAGGCGTGCGGCTGCGGCGCCCCCTGTTGATCGGCTGAACATGATCCGGGTGGTGATCGCCAGTGACAACGAGGCATTCAGTCAAACCATCGCGCAGGTGCTGGACAGCCAGCCTGATGTGGCGGTGGTCGGAGTAGGTGCGACCGTGGAAAAGGCCTTTCGGCAGGCGCAGCGTCTCCGGCCTGACTTGCTCCTGACGGACATGTATCTGGCCGACGGGACGGGTGTGGAGCTGGCCGGGCGGGTACGGAAGGCCGGGCTTGGTATCCAGGTCATCGGGTTCTCGGTGGCGGACGATCCGTCGATTGCGCAGCGGATGCTCGCGGCCGGTGCGGCGGCGTTCGTGTCG
>SLDI01000565.1:0-3002 GCA_007125385.1 Phycisphaeraceae bacterium
CTACGAGACGGACTACCGCTCCGACAGCTACAAGAAGGCCGCCAAGGCCGAGAAGGAGGGGGCGTCGGCCAAGGCCGGCTCGTCGGACAAGCCCGCGGCCGGCGACGGCGGCAAGGCCAAGGCCGGCTCGAGCGCCGATGCCGGCGGCAGCGGCGCCGCCGCCGCGGCCAAGGACTGAGGCGCGGGGTCCGTCCGGCGATGAACATTGTTCCGATCCGTCCGGGCTCGTCCAGCCGCCGGGTGCAAGGGCAAGCCCGGCCTCTCGGCGGGGCCACGCGGTGGCGGGCGGTGGCGGGTTCACCTGCTTGACACCGCGCCGGCCAGCGGTTATCACGTGGCTGATCGCGCGGCGGCGTGGGTATGCCGGGCTCGTTCTATCGGTGCGATGAGCCGGCCTTTCCAGACCCCGACGGTGGGAGACTGTGGTATGAACGCATGGCCTGTTGTTTCGAGGCGATGGGGTGGTGTTCTGATGCTCATCGCGGCGGTCATCGGCCACGTCGGGCTGACGAGCCCGGCGCAGGCCACCGCGATCTACTCGCATCAGTTGATGGACTTCAGCCGCGACTACTACCACCGTCAACTCGCCAACGAGACCTCCCGCTATGAGCCGGCGGGCCAGGTCCCGGTCAACTGGGGCGGGCCCGCGGGCGACTCGGCGGACAACGTCATGGGCTGGGGCTCGGGCACGGTCATCGAGACGGGCAACCCGGACTGGGACGGCTATTGGGTGCTCACCGTCGCGCACGTGGTGGACACGGCCACGTCGCTGCACTTTCGTCGCGGGCCAGGCGGCGGCGGCGTGCCGCCGTTCTTCCCGATCACCACCGCCACGGACGGGTTCTTCAAGGACCCGATCGAAGCCGAGGCCTGGTTCGTCCCGCCGCAGTGGACCCCGTTCCTGTTCGATATCTCGGACCTCGATTACGACATCGCGCTGATGCGTCTGTCCGAGCGCGATAACGTCAAGCCGGCGCGGCTGCACCAGGAGGGGCAGCTCTCCAAGGGCACGGAATACACCTGGGCGGGCTACGGCGTGGCGACCAACGGGCACTGGGGCTCGTCGGGTGTCTGGCCGGATCAGGCCAAGCGCGCCGGCAGCAACAGCCTGATGCACTACAGCTCCAGCGGGATGCGCTTCGAGCACCGCTTCGACCAGCACCCGACCGACGCCGAGTACTTCGGCCCGTCACTGGATCCGCTGTTCGGCTACACGCCGGTGTTCGGGCTCGATGAGAACCCGATCGGCCTCGAGTCCGACGCCACCGGCGGCGACAGCGGCAGCGGGGTGTGGGCCGGGGGCCGGTTGGCGGGGCTGGTGTCCTACGGCTACAACCCGTGGACGACCTGGCCGTCGATGTTCCACGGCTTCGGCGGGCAGGTGGCCGTCGCCCCCTGGTTCGACTGGATCATGGACGTCATCGAGGCCTACGAGACCGGCGACCCCGCCGAGATCGGGCTGATCGCGCAAGCCGGCGGGCCGGGCGATCAGATTTTCGACCTGTTCGACACGAGCCCGGAGGGCGTACCCCACTGGATGAAACGCGAGTTCGACCCTGACTCCGGTGAGGCGGATCCCTTCGGCCCGTCGCAGGTCTGGCCGCACTTCGCCCACGCCCACTCGCCGGTGTTCCAGCGCGCCACCGGCTACGACCCCGACGAGATGTCTCTGGGCGAGTTCCTGGCTGACCCGGACCTCTGGAACTTCGACTTTGACGCGATAGACCCTGAAGGTATGTTGCTCCCCGGCGACATGAACCAGGACGGTGTCGTGGACACCGGCGACGTCGCCGCGTTCATCCTGGCGCTGACGGATCCGGAGCAGTACGAGGAGCAATATGGCGTCGTTCCGCGGTACGTGGGCGACCTGAACTACGACGGCGTGTTCGACACCGGCGACGTGGCGCACTTCCTTCAGTTGCTGACCAGCGACGCGGCGACCGTCCCCGAGCCGGGGACGCTCGCGCTGCTGGCGGCGGGTCTGGGGCTGCTGGCCCGGCGTCGCCGCCGCACCGCCTGAGCCGTCCCACGACGGCCCGAAGATCGTGGTCCGACCCCGGCCGGCGCATGCGCCGGCCGGCTTTCTGCGCCAGCAGCGCCGCGGCGCCGGGCGCTTCATCGGTGCCGCGCTTGCTACAATGAGTTGTTTGTCGTCGCCCCCGGGGGGCAGGGAGCAGGACCGTCCATGACCCAGCCGAGCTCAACCCGCGATGCCGCCGACGCTGCCGCCGGTCAGGCCGCCGCCGCTGTCGCCGCCTGCCTCCGCGCCGAGGCCCGGCCCGGCTCCGGGGCTGAGCACACCGCGATCGTCGGGCTGCAGTGGGGCGACGAGGGCAAGGGCAAGGTCGTCGACCTGCTCGCCCCCGGCTACGACTGCGTCGTACGCTACAACGGCGGCGCCAACGCCGGGCACAGCCTCCAGGTCGGCGCCGAGCGCTACGCCCTGCACCTCGTCCCCTCGGGCATCCTCTACCCCGACAAGCTCAACGTCCTGGGCAACGGCGTGGTCATCGACCCGGAGCAGCTCGTCAAGGAGATCCACGAGCTTCGCGGCCGGGGCATCGCCGTCAACGACAACCTGCGCATCAGCGACCGCGCCCACGTCGTGCTGCCCTACCACAAGGCCGAGGACGTGCTCTACGACCAGGCCCTGGCCACGAGTTGGGAGTCGCCCGCCCTGGGCACCACCGGGCGGGGCATCGGGCCCTGCTACGCGGACAAGGCCCTGCGCGCCACGGCCATCCGCGTGGGCGACCTGCTCGAGCCGGAGCGCCTGCGCAAGAAGCTGGCCGACATCGTGGCCTTGAAGAACCACCTGCTCGACGCGGCGGCGCGGATGGTGGGCAAGCCCTTCGAGCCGTTCGATCCGCAGGCCCTGGCCGACGATCTGCTGGCCCAGGCCCGGGTGCTCGGTGCGCACATCTGCGACACGGCCGAGCTGCTGCACAACGCCATGGACGCCGGGCAGCGGCTGCTCTTCGAGGGCGCCAACGCCACCCTGC
>SLDI01000101.1:0-3001 GCA_007125385.1 Phycisphaeraceae bacterium
CGTGGTGGGTTTCGCTTTGCTCTACCCACCCTACAACCGAAGCTCACGGCTGGCGGCTCTGTCTGCCGGTGTCTCGGCGGCCGGGAGGTCAGGGATTCAAGGCTCACATCCACCCCGGGAGTCAACCGTGCCGCGCACGATCATGCAACGGGGCCTCGTCATGACGCTCCTGCTCGCGCTGGCCGCAACGCTGGTCGCGGACGAGCTGCGCAGCCGCGTCGAGCAGCGCGAGCAGGCCGAGGCCCTGATCACTCAGCTCGCCGAGGCGGACGACGACACCGCGCTTGAGCGCATCGAGCGGGAGCTGGCCGAGCTGGGCGCGCCGGCGATGATCGCCCTTCGCCTGGCCGAGCGCAGCGACAACTTCGAGCTGCGCAACCGCGCCGCGGCCATGGCCGACCGCGTGCGCTGGCGCCGCGTCGCCGACGACGCCCTGCTGCGCCGCCACCCGCAGCTTGTCGAGGTCATGGCCTCGGAGCAGGCCCAGGCCCGCGCCGAGCTCGTCGACGCCGTCAGCGAGACCGGCCAGGCCCAGGCGCTCGCCTTCCTGCGCGAGTGCCTGGCCGACGACCAGGCCTTCGTGCGCCACCGCGCGGTGGACGGCCTGGCCAGCGTCGCGTCCAACAGCCGCGCCCGCCGCGGCGAGGTCGTCGAGCTGCTGCACGAGCTGCTTCAGCGCGACGACGACACGGACCTGCAGATGCTCGCCGTCAGCGCGCTGAACCGCCTGCGCGTCTTCGAGGTCGACCGCCTCGCCCCGCTGCTGGACGCGCCGTCGATGGAGCTGCGTCGCACGGCGATCCAGGCCCTGGGCTACTCGCGCCAGGCCGCGGCCGTCGAGCCCATCCTGCCCATGCTCGAGGACGAGCAGTGGCGCGTGCGTGCGGCCGCGCTGGAGGCGCTGGGCGAGATTGCGCGCGGCGGCGCCGGCCGGGCGCGCGTCAGCGCCGAGGCCGGGGTCGTGATGACCCTGCTCGATGACGAGGACGCGTTCGTCGCCGCCCGCGCCGCGGAGTTGCTGGGCCGGCTCGACGGCCAGGCCGGCGCGGCGCGGATCATCCAGCGCATCGAGGCCGGCGAGATGGACGCCGGCGCGGGCCTGCGCATCCTCGCCCAGACGCGCAGCACCGCGGCCGTGGCGCCGATCATCAGCCGCTTCAACGACGCCGATGACCTCGACGAGCGGCGCCAGTGGCTGGACATGCTGCGCCACTACCATGACGAGCCACGCATCGCCGCGCTGGCCGGGCGGATCCTCGAGGACGAGGCGCAGCGCGAGCTCTGGCCGGCGGCCATCGAGCTGGCGGCGCGCCACCGCCGGCAGCGCGACCGGCTCATGCCGCTGGTCGCCGCCATGCTCGCCGACGCCGACGACGAGATCGCCAACGCCGCCTGGCAAAGCGCCCGCTACCAGCTCCAGGACACACCTGAGCTGCGCCGCGTCATGGCTGAGCTGGCCACCAGCGACGACCCGGCTCGCCGCGTGTGGGCGCTGCACCTGCACTACGCCCACGACGAGGACCCGACCGACCGCCTCGTCGCCGCGCTTCACGACACGGACCAGGCCGTGCTCGTCACCGCCTTGTCGCTGCTCGGCGAGCATGTCTTCGACGACGGCCTGGAGCGCCGCCCGGAACTGCACCGCGGCCGGAGCTTCGCCTTTGCCGGCGACGGATTCAGCGCGCACGAGATCGAGATGCTCATGGAGGCCGACGCGTCGTTCGCCGCGGCGCTGCCGGCGGAGCGCGGCGCCGGGCCGGGCGATGCCGACACGTCGTGGACGGACCGCCTGGTGCCGCTGCTGGCCCACGACGCCCCGGCCGTGGGCGTGCGGGCGGCAGCGCTGCTGGCGCTGGCCGGGGCCACCGACGACGCGGCCGCGCAGCTCCTGCGTCAGGCGATCGACGGCGATGACACGGAGCTGGTCAACGTCGCGCTGGCCGGCGTCGCCGCCGCACCGGATCGGCTGCTGGACGAGCTGGACGTCGAATCGCTGGCCCGGGCCCCGGCCACGCGCGACCGCGCCCTGCTCGTGCTCGCCGCCAGCGACCGGCCCGGGCACATCGAGCTGCTCATCGAGCTCGCCGACCAGGTCGACGCCGACGCCCACGCGATCACCGCCGCCCTGCTGCGCAGCGATGACGAACGGGCCCTGGAACTGGCCAAGCAGCGCGGCCGGCGCGTCGACGCCCACCGCCTCGATGAGCTCGCCGAGGCGATCAAGGGCCTGCCCGGCCCGGCGCCCGTGGCGTTCGTCGACGCGATGTGGCAGCGCCGCGACGTCAACGAGTGGTACAAGCGCAGCCTCGCCGAGGCGGCCGCGACCCTCCCGGACCCGTCCGTGGCGCCGCTGCTGGAGCGCATCCTCACCGACGCGGCCCGCTCGGACATGTGGATCGATCGCGACCCGATCATGCGCCGCCTGCACGAGCTGGATCCGGACAGCGCCCTGCGGGCCCAGTTGCGCCAGCTCGAGGCCGGCCCGGCGTGGGAGCGCCAGGAGGCCCTGGAGCAGTTGCTCGAGCTGCCCGCCAGCGACGCCGCCGTCGCCGCCGTGCTGGAAGCGGCCCAGCGCCAGCGCACCGGCCCGGGGCAGTGGGCCGACGTCGCCGACTGGCTGCCCCTCGAAGCCGTGCGCGGCCCGTTCATCGAGGCCATCGACGAGCTTAACGCCCCGCTGCGCTTCGGCGTGCTGCGCCGCCTGGCCCGCGAGCTGCGCGACGACGACCTGGACTGGCTGCTGACGCTCACCAGCGACGACCACGCGGTGCGCGCCGAGCTGGCGCAGATGGTGGCCCGGCTCACCGCCGCCGACCCCGACGCCCGGCCCGAGCTCGCCGGGCAGCCGCCCCACGCCCTGGCGCTGCTGCTCGACGCCGCCGGCGACTGGCTTGACGGCGATGCCCACATCCTCGCCTACCTTGACGACGAGCGCCCCGCCGTCGCCGCGGCGGCGGTCCGCGGCCTGTCGCTGCACGCGCTGGCCAACGACGCCGGCGAG
>SLDI01000483.1:0-2999 GCA_007125385.1 Phycisphaeraceae bacterium
CGATCAGGCGAACCACTGCTTCCCAGGACTCCTGCACCAGCCTGCGCTCGTTGTCGCCGGACGGTTCGAATCGCTGCAGGTGGTTGCAGAATTCCATAACCGCGGCGATGGCCGTATTGAAGGTATAGCGCCGTCCCATGTCGTCGCCGACCTTGGCAATCGTTTCGTGAAGCTGGCAGCGAAGACTGGCGGCATCCCCGTCCAGGCTTTCCGGACGGCTGCCGGGCAGTACACCGGCGGCGACGTGAGCCGCCACGCCCGACCACAAGCGTTTCAGAAAGCGCCATGCCCCCTCGACGCCGGCGTCCGACCATTCCAGCGATTGCTCGGGCGGCGCGGCGAACATTGAAAACAGACGCACGGTATCGGCGCCATACCGGTCGACCAACTCCTGCGGGTCAACGCCGTTGTTCTTGGACTTGGCCATCTTCTCGATGCCACCGGGCTCGACCGGTTGGCCATCGGCCTTGAGGGTGGCTGAAACGATGCCGCCCTTGCCGTCGCGTTTGACCTCGACATCGGCCGGGTTGAACCACTGTCGCCGGCCTTGATCGTCTTCGCGGTAATAGGTTTCGGCCAGCACCATGCCCTGGGTGAGCAGGCGGGCAAAGGGCTCGTCGACCTTCACCAGCTCCTCGTCACGCATCAGCTTGGTCCAGAAACGCGCATAAAGCAGGTGCAGGATGGCGTGTTCGATACCGCCGATGTACTGATCGACCGGCATCCACTGGTCGGTACGCTCATCGACCATGGCCTCGTGATTGTCGGCGCAGGTGTAGCGCAGGAAATACCACGACGAATCGACGAAGGTGTCCATGGTGTCGGTCTCGCGTCTGGCCGCCGAGCCACACTTCGGACACGTCGTATCCACAAAGGCTTCGCAACGATTGAGCGGGTTGCCGGAGCCGTCGGGCACCAGGTCCTCGGGCAAGCGGACCGGCAGATCCTCTTCCGGCACGGGCACGTCACCGCAGGATTCACAGTGAATGATCGGGATCGGGCAGCCCCAGTAGCGCTGGCGCGAGATGCCCCAATCACGCAGGCGGAACTGCACCCGGGCACTGCCGGCCTTCTTTTTTTCCAGATCGGCGACGATGGCGTCGAAGCCTTCCTGACAGCTCAGTTCGTCATAGGGCCCGGAGTTGACCAGCTCACCGTCTTTCGCGGCGTAGTCGTCATGCCAGTTGCGGTCATCGTACTCACGACCGTCGGGCAGGCTGATGACCTGGCGAATCGGCAGGCCGTATTTGAGTGCGAACTCGAAATCACGCTCGTCGTGACCGGGCACGGCCATGATGGCGCCTTCGCCGTAACCCATGAGCACGTAATTGGCCACCCAGACGGGCAACTCGTCACCGGTGAGCGGGTGGATGGCCTTGAGGCCTGTGTCCATGCCCAGCTTTTCCTGCGTGGCGATGTCAGCTTCCGAAACACCGCCCTTGTGACATTCGGCGATAAACGTTGCCAATTCAGGGTTGTCCTGTGCGGCCTCACGGGCCAGCGGATGCTCGGCGGCAACCGCCATGAACGTGGCACCCATCAGCGTATCGGGTCGGGTCGTGAAAACCTTGATGGTCTCCTCGCCGCACGCGAAGACGATTTCCGCGCCCTCGCTCTTGCCGATCCAGTTCGCCTGCATGGTGCGAACTCGTTCGGGCCAGCCGTCGAGATCATCAAGACTGGACAACAGCTCGTCGGCATAGTCGGTGATGCGCAGGTAATACATCGGGATTTCACGCTTTTCGACCAGCGCCCCCGTACGCCAACCGCGTCCGTCGACCACCTGTTCATTGGCCAGCACGGTCTGGTCGACCGGATCCCAGTTGACCGCCCCCGTCTTCTTGTAGGCGATGCCGCGCTCGAGCAGTTTGAGGAAGAACCACTGGTTCCAGCGGTAATACTCGGCATCGCAGGTAGCAATTTCACGTTCCCAGTCGATGGCAAAACCGAGCGCCTTGAGCTGCCCGCGCATGTGCTCGATGTTGTTACGGGTCCACTGCGCCGGTGGCACGCCGTTGGCCATGGCCGCATTTTCGGCCGGCAGACCGAACGCATCCCAGCCCATCGGCTGCAACACGCGCTTTCCCTGCATGCGCTGGTAACGCGAGATCACATCGCTGATGGTGTAATTGCGCATGTGCCCCATGTGCAGCTTGCCCGATGGGTAGGGAAACATGCTCAGGCAATAGAAACGCTCGCCGTGACCGGAATCAGCACGGTGTGCGGCCTGATCGTCCCATTCTTGCTGGATTTCCGGCTCCAGGGTGCCGGGATCGTATGCTTCTGACACGTGTCAGTCCCGTGTGGAATTCTCTCAAACTAGAAATAGTTGCCGCCCCTGCGATGAGGGGCGGCGTCATGAACAAGTGCAGCGGGAGTTCAGTCCCCGCCGTTGTCGTCGTTCTCGTCTTCAGCGATACGCGCCCAGGCCGCCTCGGCCTCTTCCCAGGCCGCATCGGCACGCTCACGGAAGTCCGCCCAGGCCTCGCCGGAAAACTCACTGGCTTCTTCCCAGGCCATGCGCGCCCGCTCCCGAGCATCGCCGGCTGCTTCGCGCGCCTCTTCCACGGCATGATCGCCTTCTTCCTGGGCCGTTTCCCAGGCAGCCTCGGAGCGCTCGCGCGCTTCTTCGGCCAGCTCGATCGCCCGCTGCCAGAGACGCTCGACCGCGTCATCGGAATCAGCCTCGGGGCCGCCTTCGATCAGGTCGCGGATCTCGGCCTCGTCATCCTCGGCCGTTCGCATGGCCTCCTCGTAGGCCTCAATCGCTTCTTCCTGCCCTTCTTCCAGGGCTTCGGCGGCCTCTTCGGTCAAGGTCTCGGGCTCTTCAGCTTCATCGGCCTGACAACCGACCAACATCAGACCCACAGTCATCATCAGAATAATCAGGTAACGCATTGCCGTTTCCTCGCTAGATTGGCGTTGACATACACACGGGGAGATATCGTAACGCCAAACCGCGCACTTGGCATCACCTGAAAGGCAAACACCTGAAAAGC
>SLDI01000680.1:0-11314 GCA_007125385.1 Phycisphaeraceae bacterium
GCCAGCGCCTGCGGCCACTCCGAGATCGCCTTGTTGCTGGTGATGCACATCGAGCCGCGGCCGTAGCGGTAGCTGACCAGGCGGAACAGCAGGTTCGCCGCCTGTCGGTCCAGTGGCTCGAGGCCGGGACCGATCATGCTCGCGATGACCGCGGTGGAGGGGTCGCCCCACCACCCCAGGAATGTGCCCCCGGTCTCCAAGGGATACTTTTCCGAAGCCTCGCTGACGCACGCATCCGTGATGTCCTGGGGAAGCCACACAGTCACACGCCGATTGGTCCTGCTCGTTCGGTGGTGTGAGCGTGAAGTCATTTTCGGCATCCACAAACTTGGCTAAGTCGGGGACGATGCGCTCGTCACCTCCCCCTTTGCACTCAACACGTCCTTTTCCGCGCGGCCGCTCGACGAGGGTGCGACGGGCGATCTGGAAGGGCGGATTCCTTGTCAATCCGCGTAACCCGTTAGAATCCGCCTCTCAGTTGCGTGACCGGAGCATGCGGATCAGGGATGAGCAGTGTGAGCGACAACCCGTTGATCGTGCAGAGCGACCACACGATTCTTGCCGAGGTCGACTCGCCGCGTTATGCCCAGGCTCGCGACGCGCTGCTGGGCTTTGCGGAGCTGGTCAAGTCGCCGGAGCACGTGCATACGTACCGGATCACGCCACTGTCGATCTGGAACGCGTGCGCGGCCGGGCATGCGGCGGACGCGATCGTCGCGGCGCTGGAGGAGTATTCGCGTTACCCGCCGCCGGCCAACGTGTTGCGCGAGGTGCGGGACTACGCGTCGCGCTACGGCCGGCTGCGCCTGGTGCGCGACGGCGACGAGGCCCTGCGCCTCGAGTGCGACGATGCGGCCCTGGCGGAGCTGATCGCGGGGCATCGCGAGACGGCCCCGCTGCTGAGCGATTGCGACGACGGGAAGCGGTTTCGCATTCCCGCGGCCGACCGCGGCCGACTCAAGCAGGCACTGGTCAAGGCGGGCTTCCCGGCCGAGGATCTGGCGGGCTACACGCCGGGCGAGCCGCTGGCGGTGCGGCTGCGCGAGCAGAGCGTCCAGGGCGAGGCGTTCGCGCTGCGGGCCTATCAGCACGAGGCGGCCGAGGCGTTTCACGCCGCCGGCGGTGAGCATGGCGGCAGCGGCGTGGTCGTGCTGCCTTGCGGCGCGGGCAAGACGATCGTGGGCATGGCGTGCATGGAGCGCGTCGCAGCCTCGACGCTCATCCTCACCACCTCCACCACGGCGGTGCGGCAATGGATGGGCGAGCTGCTGGACAAGACACACCTCGAACCCGAGCACATCGGCGAATACACCGGCAGCGCCAAGGACATCCGCCCGGTCACCGTCGCCACCTATCAGGTTCTCACGCACCGTGCCTCGACGCAGGGCGACTTCACGCACCTGGCGCTGTTCGACCGCCGCGACTGGGGGCTGATCATCTATGACGAGGTGCACCTGCTGCCGGCGCCGGTGTTTCAGGTCACGGCCACGCTCCAGGCGCGGCGTCGGCTGGGGCTGACGGCGACGCTGGTGCGCGAGGATGGCCGCGAAGATGACGTGTTCGCGCTGATCGGGCCGAAGAAGGCCGACGTGCCCTGGAAGGCGCTGGAGCGACAGGGCTGGATCGCCAAGGCACGCTGCACGGAGGTGCGCCTGCCTCTGCCCGAGGCGAAGCGGACCGAGTACGCCCTGGCGGAGGCTCGTCAGCAGTTCCGCATCGCCTCGGAGAACCCCGCCAAGGCGGCGCTGGTGCGACGGATTCTCGCGCTGCATGACGGCGAGCCGGCGCTGGTCATCGGCATGTACGTCGAGCAGCTCAAGAAGCTTGCCACGGCGCTGGACGCCCCGCTGCTGACCGGCTCGACGGGGCAGCGTAAGCGTGACAAGCTTTTCGAGGCCTTTCGCCACGGCGAGCTGCCGGTGCTGGTGGTGTCGAAGGTCGCCAATTTCGCCGTGGACCTTCCCGACGCGTCGCTGGCGATCCAGGTTTCGGGCACGTTCGGCTCGCGGCAGGAGGAGGCCCAGCGCCTCGGCCGACTGCTTCGCCCCAAGCGCAACGGCAACCAGGCGCACTTCTACAGCCTCGTCACCCGCGAGACGCGCGAGCAGGAGTTCGCGCTGAACCGTCAGCTCTTCCTGTGCGAGCAGGGGTACCAGTATCGCATCGTGGACGCGGAGCAGGGCGACGCCGCGCTGATCGCCGAGGACGAGCAGACGCTTTTCACCAGCGAGTCCCAGGTATGAAGCATCTGAATGTTGATTGGTACGGCCTCATTGGCTGGCTTTCGGTGTGGGAGACGTTGAGCGAGCAGTCCAAGCTGGCTTACCTGCGTGTCAAGCCCAGCGAGTCGCTGGCGCGCGATATCTTCGATGAACCAGACTGCCAGCGGCTGATCGACATGCGCCTGCTCGCCGCCAGCGCCGACGGCATGAAGGTGCGCATGCCGGCCGAGGCGCGGGAGTTCTCATCAGCGATACGGGCGATGGCACGCCACCGCCTGGATGACGTGGGCACCGAGCGTGCCCTGGTGGCGTATACCCGTGACCACCTGACTGGCGCGGAGCATGAGGCGCTGCTGGACGAGACGAACCCCCGGAGCCGCTACTACGGCAGCGACAACCTGCTTCTGTTAACCCGGAAGGATTGGCTGGAGCAGTTCCTGGCGCTGGGCTCGGCCAAGGCGGCACGGCGGTGGGAATCGCAGCGGCTGCCCGATCGGCGCGACCGCTCCCGTGGCACGCGGTTCGAAGACGGAGCCCCCTACTTCCAGGACGAAGCGCTGTTCGAGGCAACGAAGACGCTGATCGAGGCCGCGATGACCTGGCCGCAGCCCGTGCCGTTGACGGAGCTGGCCGATCACGTGACGAATGTTGACCCGCACCTGCTTGGGCGGGCGATCATGCCGGCCGTGCGCTATCTGCTGTTGTTTCCACGGCTGGCGGGCGAGGACATGACGCCGGTGATCGGCATCTGGCCTCAGATCGCGTACCTGCTGCATCGGCCGGCGGCGCGGGCGCCCAAGCCGGTCAAGCCTGCCGAGACGTTCCACGCGCCGGTGCTGATCGAGGACATGACGACCGTGCTTGTTGCGGCGGCCGCCGATCCGCTGCGCGTGCTCGCCAGCGGCCAGGGGTTGTACGCCAAGGACCTTCAGCGCCTGGTGGAGTCGGCGTTCGCTCTGCCTTCGTGGTTGATCCGGCAGGCGGGCGACGATGACTTCGACCCGCGTGAGGATGCAGAGGCGTCGTCGGACGAGGCCCGGATGCTCGACGCCGTGCACAACTGCCTGAGGCTGAAGCTGCTGCGTTCGCACAAGGGCCAGAGCGGGCGAAACCAGTTGCAGATCACGGCCGTCGGGCGCGACTGGCTGGGCAAGGACATGCGCGAGCGCCTGCGCCTGATGCTCGAACCGTGGCGCGAGGCTTCCGGGCCAGAGGATCCGGACAAGGCCCGCCGTCATACGACGCACCACGCCGCAATGGCGGGCCTCGAAGCGCCGTGGCTTGATGATGACGAGGATGATGACGACGGCCAATGGCTTGATGATGGCCCCTGGTCGAATGGAGCGTACTCGCCCTGGACGCCGTCGCGCTTGCGCTGGGGCGGTGGGTCCGCGTTGAAGCAGGTTGACTGGCGTGCGGCGTTCGTGGACTTGTTGCGCGACGCCGACGGCGCGTTCGTCCCGGCCGAAGATTTGCTGGCCTACCACAGCCGCGTCAACAACCCGCTGCTCGGTCGGCGCGTCCGCGGCAGCTACGGCCCCAAGCCGCGGGTGCACATGTACGGCCTGGGCGTCGGCGAGCCCAACGAGACCCAGTTGGAGAAGCTCTGGGACGCCTTGGCCGACGACATGATCGCCCGCCACCTCGTGCCACTGGGCGCGCTGGAACTGGGCTGGCTCAACGGGCAACTGGCCATCCGCCTCCATGACATCGGGCGGTACATACTCGGCCTGGCGGACGACTTCGGCTACCGCGCTCACCCGGAAGGCGCGGTCATCATTCAGCCGAACTTCGAGGTCACGCTCCTCGGCCCCGCGCCGCGTGCCGAAGCGATCATCGGCCGGCTGGCGCAGCGCACCGGCTCGCGTACCGGAACAATGTTCCGCATCACGCGCGCCTCGGTGCTCGCCGCCGCGGGCGCGGGCATCACCGCCGATGACGCCCTGCACGATCTTTCGGAGGTCAGCTCCAAGCCGGTGCCCGCCAACGTCGCGCGTGAGGTGCGTGGCTGGTTCGACACCACGCGCCACGTCCGCATGCGGCAGGCGTGGCTGATCGACGCCGGCGACGAGGCGACCGCCACGCGCATCCTCGCCGCCGCGGGCAAGCAGGCCCGCCAGGTGACACCCACTCTCGTGGAGATCACCGCGGCGAAGAAGGATCACGCTGCGCTGGTGCGCAAGCTCAAGGCGGCGGGCGTGTTCGTGCGGTAGGCGCACCGGCCGGTTGCGAGCCGACCGCCTCGACGGTGCTGGTGGGGTCGGCAACCGAATACGGAAGGAACGAGGGTCCAGAAAATACCCGCCAAACGTCCAGAAAATCACCCGAAACGGCGCTTTATTCGCGGGCGGGTTTCGCCCCAAGCTCAAGTCGCACCACCACTTGCGCCATGTCCAAAAAAGCGACTACCCCCTCAATGACCTATTTTTGTGACCACCACACCGCGGAGCGCCACAGGCTCAGTGCCACGCAACGCTTGATGCTCAAGCTTGCCCCTGGCGGATCGGCCTGGCGGGCGCGAGCTGATGGTGAAGCATCGCCGAGCAGCCCTTCGCCGCGGGGCACGGAGCGATCCGCTTCCGGCGCGTGGCGGGGGTGGTGGAGGGTGGCGGCCTGACGCACTGGTTTTTTCGTAAAGCTTGCCCCCTGCGGGGGCGGCCTCACGGCCTCAAGCTTTATCGAAACCAGCGCTACGACGGCCGCCGCCCATCATGTCGCGGCGCATCGGATCGCGGTGCCGGCGCCTTGGCGGTTCGCTATCGCGTGGGCGAACCGCCTCGGAAGCAGGCGGGCAGCCGGAGGAAACAACATGACAAACGACGAAACCGTGCAGATAGACGACCTACCACCGCGACAGACGCTGAAGGTGCTCACGCCGGTCGCAGACAAGCGACGAGGCAGCATCAACTGGCTTCTGGCCGAGCGGCTGGGCCGAGCTCGACTCTGGGGCTGCACCATCAACAATCTGCCGGTGCCCCGGGGCGGCGACGATTTCTACCCTCCAGCGATCAACCCGTTGGAGGACAAATATTCGGGGCCTTGAGCCCCACTTTCTTTTTCGGCAGACTGGCTCCCGCTTGCCGGATCCAGAGGGCCTGAGGTCGTTGGGACCACCGCCGATGCGTCACGCCCTCAGCACCTGCGGCAGGGTCGACCACGGCGCGGGCAGCTCTCGCTGGCACTCGCGATCGTACCCGCGGCCACGCGGCGGCAGGCGAGACCCGGCGGCGGCGTGGCAACTCGCGCCGGAGGCCGAGCGAGTTGCCCAATCCATCTCGCCGGAGGTCAAGACAATGGACGCATGGACACGATCGCATACGCACGTCGATACTGAGGAGGCCTGCTGCCCCTACTGCCGCCACGTCATCGAACCGGCGCCCGGGGTGCCGATGAAGGTGCGCATCTGCCCGCACTGCCAAGCCCCGGTATCACGATGGCTGTTCGGCTGACCGCCGCGGAATGCCGGCGTGGGCACCGCCGTCGTGCAGGCGATGCGTGCCGCCATGCGATGCAGGCGGATTCACGGGCACGGTCGTGGGCGTATCCGAGGGCAACTCGGTCGAGCGTCGACGTACCGGTCGTGCACCGCCCGGAGGCGAGCGGTGCCCGGCGCGGCACACGCGAACGAGGTGATGACCAACATGAAAAGCTATCGCATCCAGTTGATCCGAACACCGATCGCTGACCATCGGGTCGAGTTGAGCTCGCCCGAGGCCACGGCGGCACATTGCATGGAGCTTGCATGCCTGGATCGGGAGCACCTGCTGCGGCTGGACCTGGACACACGCTGCCGATTGATCGGGCAGGAGACGGTGCACATCGGCACGGCCGATTACATGCCGGTCAGCCCGCGCGAGCTGTTCCGAGGCGCGCTGCTGAACTGTGCCCGGCAGATCGTGGTCGTGCACAACCATCCCAGCGGCAACCCCTCGCCCAGCGAGGAAGACCGCACCGTCGCGGTCAAGCTCAAGAAAGCCAGCAAGCTGATGGACATCCCGCTGCTGGATTTCATCGTCATCGGTGCCGACGACCGATACTGGAGCGCCGTCAACGGCTATGGCCGATGCGCGGTCGCACCGGCCCGACAGCTCGACCTGCGAAGCTTCGACTGAAGCGGTACCGCGAACGGTGGAAATGGGCGGGAACGCCTATGGGCGATCGTCACCCTGGGCGATCGCCGCCGCTTCCTTCAGCAGCTTCTCCTCCGCACGTTCGATGAAAGTGACGAGCCTGGTCACCTGCTTCTGCAACTTCGTGCAGGCCTCCAGCACCGTCGAGAGTTGCTGGTGGTCATGTACGGCCAGGCAGTGCTGGGCCTGCTGCGTGAGTTGGGCGATGCGGCGTTCGGCCTCGGCGACAGAAGCGTCCAGTCGTTCGATCCGCTCATCCAGGCGCATCTGCCGGTAGCGGGACTTCAGCTCGCGGATGGCGGCCTTGCGCCGGGCTCGCGGCAGGTCGCGCACCGCGCGGCTGAGCTGGCCGATGCGCTGGACCTGACCTTCGCGGGCCAGGTGGGCTTTCTCGCGCAGCGCGGCCAGGCGCTCGGTCAGCCAGCCCTCCACCGGCAGCGTTCGCACCAGGTGCGTCTTGACCTGCTGCTCCAGGTCCGGCCGATCGTCGAGCTGCCTGGAGCGGGTGCGCAGCCGATCCAGCTCGGCGTGCAGCTCGCGCGACTGCCGGCGAAGCTGGTCCATCTCCTTCAGGTCGCTTTCGATCTCGTCGATTCCCCCCGCTCCTGCCCCCGCCACTGGCCCCGCAGCCACCGACCGCTCCACGGGCGTACGCGTTGGGCCCTGCTGCTGATGGCGATGGAGCATGAACGCCAGGCCGCCGGCGACCAGCGACAGCGTCACGACCACCGCCAGCACGTCGCCGGCCACGGGCAGGTCGAGCCCGACGAGCGTGCCGATGAGCAGGCTCGCGCCCAGCGCGATCCCCGCCCCGGCCCACGCCCCGCCCATACCGCGAAACGCCTGGTGGATCACCGCCGCGAGCATCAGCACCGCCAGCCCCACCGCCACGGGCCCGAGCTGGCGGAGGCTGATCTGCCGTTCGTACTGCCACCAGATCTGGCCCAACGCCAGCGCCAGGCCCAGCGCCACCGACATCGCCGCCGCCGACCGCTGGTGCTCGAACCGGCGCGAGAGGATGGCATAGCTCAAGGCGGTGAAGAACGTGAAGCCCAGGGCGAAGTCGGGCAGCAGCGTCTCGAACAGGTCGCGATAGCCCAGGTCGTCGAACGGTCGGCCGATACGCAACATGCCCCCTGCCGGGGCCCGGGGCTTAATAAAGGTTTCGGTAGAGGGGGAGGGGGGAGTTTACGCGTGGGCCAGGATCAGCCGTGGGTGATGCTTGCATGGATTGAACTGAATGAATCTGAATTGATTGCCATATGGAAAAGAAAGTGCAGCAGCTCGACATCATTCACCCACCCTGCGGAGGTGGGCGGACGCGTTAACTCGCCTCCCCCCCCGGTCCGAGGGGTGATTCATTACGCTGTGCTCACTCGCAACCAATCCCGGTATTATCCCCTCCGACGACGTGAGGTAAACAGCAGGGCGCCGACGAGGCCCAGCAGCGTCAAAGAGGTCGGCTCAGGCACGAGCACGGCATACTGCAGGTTTCGGCCGAAGGTGAAGTCGTGAAAGCTGATGTGCGGCATGCCGTTGGCGTCCAGTGCCAGCGACCCAACGTCGAGGCTCTGGCCGGTGCGTACAAGTTCGGTGTGCCAGCTCTGGCCGTCGTAGTGGGCATAGAGCAGCCCGGCCGTTACATCGGGCATGTTGGGGCGCGTGTAGGCGATGTGCGGCAGCTCCTGGTCGTCAATTACCACCGAGCTGCTTATGATGCCGGGCGTCTCGTCGAGCACATGGAACTGCCACGTGTCGCCGTCGTGGAAGGCATAGGTGATGCCGTCGAATGTTCGCAGCGTGATGTGAGGACGATTCTGGCTGTCCAGCGCCAACGAGGAGGTGTGAGCCGCTGCGAAGTCGTCGGCCACCACCTCGGGGATCCAGATCGTCCCGTCCGAAAGTTGACCCGCGTACTTGACCTCCCAGAGATCGCCGCGATAGACGACATGGCCCAGGCCGTCGGCGTCCAAAGCCAGCCTGGATGCCTGGCCGAGGCCACCGTGTTCGTCTGTCGCCTCAATGGTCGTTGGCGTCCAGTTGGCGCCGTCGATGGTGGCGTAGCCCAGGCCGCTGTGGTTTGGGAAGTCGGACTCGGGGGTGTAGTCAAACTTGAAGCTGACGTGCGGCGTCCCGGTCGCGTCCAGGGTCAGGGAGTTGCCGCCGTAGTTCGTGCGATCCTCGTCGCCGAACGTGGTAACGCCCCATGCATCCTCATCGAGCACGGCGAGCTTGAACGCCGCGCCGTCGCCATAGCTGATGTGCGGACGATCGTCACCGTCCAGCGCCAGCGTGCCGACAGTCAGCGAGCCAGTCGCCGAGCCGATGTCCACGGTCTGGATATCCCAGGTGGCGCCATTGAGCACGGCGTAGCGCAGCAAGTCCGGTTCGGCGAAGACGTCCTTCATGTAGGTGACGTGGGGCCGGCCCTCAGTGTCCAGCGCCAGCGAGTTGTAGAACCCGACGTTGTTGAACGACCCGGTGGGCGAATCCACCGTATGGAACTCCCAGAACATTTCCGCCGAGGCGGAACTGGTCCAGATTGCCAGCAGCACGATGGTGAGCAGACTCGTGGCGCGTTTCATGTTCTTCCCTCCTTGCAATGTTGGCGGCCGTCGATGGGACGTGGAGCCCGCTGCTGGGCCTAGGGGCCTAAGCCACGGCAGGTCGCATGGCCGCACCCGGTGCAAAACGTACACCTATTGTACCGGGTCGGGTATCCCCCTCGAAGGGGATTTTGCCCTGCGGGCGCGCCTTCAATCGACCTGGGGGGTTAAGATGGGCAGTGTCTGGTTGCCTGCCTTGTCATGCGCGGCGAGTCCCGGCCATGTCCGTCACCTCCGAACCCGACGAGCGTGTCCCTTCCACCGAGCTGCTCGGCGACGATGACGTGCGCGCGATGGTCCGCCTGCTGGCTGACGTGGCCGTGCTCGAAGGCGGCCACGCGGCGAAGAAGCGGGCGCTGATGGACGGGCTGTGCAGGATGGTCGAGGCCGATGGCTGGCTGTGGACGATGACGCGGCTGGACCTGGCGCGGGATGCGCCGATGTCGCTGGGCACGATGCATGGCGGGCTGACGGACGAGCAGGTCGCCGGTTGGATCCAGATGAACCATGACACCGCCCATCCGCCGCCGGAGCACAAGCCGCTGGGCGAGCAGGTGCGCCGCGGCCGGCACTTCACCCGCAGCCGCGATCAGCTCGTCGACGACGCGAGCTGGTACGGGCATCCCACCGTGCGACGTCACCGCCTGGCGTGCGGAATTGATCATTCGATGCACTCGATCTACCCGCTCGACGAGCCCGGGCTGTTCAGCGGCGTGGGCTTTTACCGCTTGCGTGGGCGGCCGGCCTTCACGCCCCGGCAACGTCGCATCGCGCACATCGTGCTCAGCGAGGTGGACTGGCTGCATTACGCCGAACTGCCGCCCGATCGCGGCCGGGCTGTGCCGGCCCTTTCCCCACGGCAGCGCGTCGTGATGGTGCTGCTGCTGGAAGGTCGCAGCCGCGACGAGATCGCCCGCCTGCTGCACATCAGCCCGCACACGGTGCACGATCACACCAAGGCGGTTTACCGTCACTTGCATGTCTCCTCGCAGGTGCAGCTCATCCGGCGGTTCAGGACAGGCGATGGCGGCGACATGCCCGTGCAGGCGGAGAGGATGTAGCCGCCCGAATCCAATCAATCCGCCGGCTTGCTTTCTCGTGAGCAGTCCGACGCCTCCCGCTCTTACTTCCATCCTTCGTCTCAACCTACCCGAACCGCAACCCCGCCACGCTCGTCGCCACCTCGGGATCGAAGGTCAGCATGACGCGGTTGGTGTACGTCCGGCCCTGCTTGGTCGAGATCAGCGCCAGCAGGCCCATGCTCTGGAGATACGAGAGCGTCGCGTAGAAGTGGACGTAGCTGAATGGCTTTTCCTTCTGCTCGGCGGCGAAGCGAGCGTAGCGGTCGTAGATCGAGCGGGCCAACTCGCTGGAGGCGGTGGCGGCGGCCCAGAGGATGGCCAGCGGGTGGTCGGCGAGGTCGTGGATCATGTCGATGACGATGTCGCGGCGGGCGCTTTCGAAGCAGTCGCCCAGCGCCTGGTCCGGCCGGGTGACGTGGTAGTAGAGCGTCTTGATGGCTACGCGGGCGTCGGCGTTGGTCAGGCGGACGGTCAGCGCGGCGATCTGGCGCAGGGCGGCGTCGTCCCAGCGGTGCAGGCCCCGGCGGGCGCGGTCTTCGAGGATCAGACGGATCTGCTCGGCGTCGTAGTTGCGAAAGTGCATCGGCATCGGCTGAAGGCTGGAGCGCGTGGCGGCGTCGAGTTGCTTGAGCAGTTGCGGGCTGTTGGACAACAGCACGAGCATGCACGGCTTCTCGGCGCGGCTGAGCAGGTAGAGGATCTCGCGGCGCTTGTCCTTGGGGCTCATCAGGTCGACCTCGTCGAGCACGAGCACGGTCTTGCGGCCGGAACGGGCCTGGAATCGCTGAAACAGCTCGCTGAGCGAGGCCCCGGCGCACTGCCCGCCGAGCAGGTGGGCGAAGATGCGGTAGCTGGTGTTGTGGTGACGGCAGTTGGCGTAGTGAATGTGCAGCGAGGTCTGGTCGGGGATCAGGCGTTGAAGGTATTTGAGCGTGAGCGTCTTGCCCGAGCCGCGGGCGCCGACGATGGCGAGGTGGCTGGGGATGCCGCTGGCGTCGAAGCGGAGCATCGCGTCGATCAGCTCGCGGCACTCGTCGCGCATTACCGGCTGCTCGGGCACGTGGGAAAAGTCGAAGACGGCGAAGTCGCGGACCTGCTGAGCCTGGTCGGCGATGCGCTGTTTCTGCTGGGTGAGGTAGGCGTGGATGTTCATCGACGTATCAACTCCACCCCACGCGTTAACCCGCCGGTACATAAACCTGTCGCACCACCGGCCGGTGGTAAGGTGGCGGGTTGCTCAGGCACGCGATCGCCGTCTCGACTCCCTCCTCCCC
>SLDI01000731.1:0-2993 GCA_007125385.1 Phycisphaeraceae bacterium
AAAGGGGGTGCCACGGCTTGACCGCGAAGCGGCAAGCCGTGCGGCGGCCGACAGAGGCACGGCTTGCCCTTCGGGACAAGCCGTGGCACCCCCACTCCTGCGGATTTCGGACGGAGCCTCGCCGTCGCCCGCGGGCGACGGCTGACGGCGACGCGATCGGCTATGCTTGTCCAAGCGGCCTGGCCACCCGCAGTCACCCCGCCATCAGATTCCCCATGCTCAAGCTCGCGACGATCATCGACAACCCCGGCGAGCCGGAGGTCCACAGCCGCTACCGCGACCCTGCCGCGCTGCGGGATCTGGGCTACAACGCCGTGGCCATCTACGAGTCCACCGCGCTGTCCGGGCTGGAGACCGCGGACGTGGTCAGCTCCGGCGAACTGCGGCGGTGGGTCACGGCCCACATCGAACGCATCGCCCGCGCCATCGACGACGCCCAGCGCGCCGGCCTGGCGGTCTACTTCTTCTACGACGCGCTGGTGCTCCCGACCGACCTGGTGCAGCGGCAGTCGGCGAGCCTGACCTGCCGCCACCGCAGCACCGTGCTGTGCCCGGCCAGCGAGCAGGCGGTCGAGCTGTCGGTGGCCGCGCTGCGCGCGATGCTCACGCGCTTCGCCGGCGCCGCCGGGGTCGTGCTGCGCTTTGGCGAGACCGACGCCGCCCGCCTGCCTCACCTCGTCGGCAACGAGATCTACACGCCGCACTGCCCGCGCTGCAGCCAGCTCAGTCGCGCGGACCGCATCGTCACGCTGCTGGGACGCTTCCACGACCTCGTCGTGCGCGAGCAGGGCAGGCAGCTCATCGCCCGGGCGTGGAACGTGCGGCCCAACGGCATGCACGACTCGGTCGAGCTGGCGCGCCATGTGGCCGAGCGCCTGCCCAGGCCCGCCCCGGGCGAGGCGGACCGCCTGCTGCTGTCGTTCAAGTTCACGCACACCGATTTCTGGCGCTACCAGAAGTGGAACCCCTCGTCCCTGGCGTGCGGGGATCGGCCGATCCTCTACGAGCTGCAATGTCAGCGTGAATTCGAGGGCAAGGGCGGCGTGCCCAACTGGCAGGTGGGGCTGTGGCGCGACGGGTATCCCGAGTCGCCAGACGACGAGCCGGCGGGCCTGGCGCACGTGGCCGGGCGCGTGAACCTCGCCGGCGTGTGGGCGTGGGTGCGTGGCGGGGGCTGGGGCGGGCCTTTCGTCACCAGCGAGACGTGGATCGACGCCAACGCCTTCGCCGTGCCCCCGCTCGCGGATGAGCCGGGTGTCGAGCCGGTGGAGCTGGCCCGGCGGTGGGTGGACGAGCGGCTGAAGATCGAGGACGAGGCGGTGCGCGACGTGATCGTGGGCATCCTTCAGCGCTCGCCCGACTTCGTGCGCGACGCGTTCTACATCGGGCCCTACGCGCGCCTGCGTACGGACCCGTGGCATCCGGCCGCCGACTGGATCGAGGACGACCTGGTCGACGCCCAGGCCGCGTGGCGCATCGTCCAGCGGTTGCCCGAGACCGAGCTCGAGGCCGTGGTGCAGGAGAAGCGGCGGGCGGCCGAGCAGGTCAGCGAGGCGCGGGCGAGCCTGCAACGCCTCGCCGCCGAACGCAGCGACGCGACGATTGAGCAGATGGTCAACACGCTGACCTACACCGAGTCGCTGTTCGAGGCCCTGCGCGACCTGCTGCACGGGCTGGTGGCGTATCGGCGCTACCTGACGCAGCGCTCGGCGGCGGCGGCCGAGACGGCCAGGCAGAAGCTGCTGGCGGCCCAGACCCACTGGAATCACCACAGCCAGCGCCACGGCTCGCTGCCGGGCACCGCCACGGCCTTTCGCGAGGCCCACTTCTGGGCGCTGACGCAGCAGATCCTCGGCGAGCTGGCGACGGCGAGCAACGCGTGATGATTTGTCACGCCGCTGCCGCAGCCATCGCTTCGCTCGACCCACCCTACCACCAGAGTTCACGGCGTTGGGTGCCACGGCTTGACCGCGAAGCGGCAAGCCGTGCGATCGCCGACAAACGCACGGCCCCTTCGGGACAAGCCGTGGCACCGGCGCGGTCGAGGTCAAATCAACCATTCAAACGTCAATAAAGGGGCGACCGGGCGGCAGCCACGGGCCGCGCCCGGCGCAACCCGTGGTTGACTACGCCTTGGCCGGGACGGCGGGCCGCTCGGCACCCGCGGCGGCGTCGCGGAGCACCTGCTCGAGCCGGTCGACGTGGCGGGTCATCGTCAGGCGCTGGGCCAGCCCCGCCGTCGCCGCCGCGCAGCGGGCATGCTCGTCCGGCTCCAGCAGCTCCGTCATCGCCGCGACCAGGCCCGGGACGTCGGCCGGGTCGTCGAGCACCCGTCCGCGCACCGCATCGGCCTCGATGATGAAGTCGCTGGCGCCGTTGTAGCGCGTGCTGATCGCCGGCGTCCCGAGCATGAGCGACTCGAGGATCACCTTGCTCGCGGCGTCGTGGAACGTCGGCAGCACCGTCAGGTCCGCCGTCACGTAGAGCGCCGCCATGTGCTGCGTCGGCCCAACGAAGCGCACGCGGTCGCGCACGCCCAGCCGCGACACCAGCACCTGCCCGGCGTAGTCCAGCGTGCCGGCGACGAGCACCGTCAGCGGCCGATCCGCCTGGCGCAAGCGCGCCACCGCCTGCATCAACGGCTCGATGCCCTTGCGCCACGGATCGATCGCCGGGAACAGCGCCACCGGCTCGTCGTCGGCGATGCTGAACGCGGCGCGCAGCTCCCGCCGCCAACGCTTGCGCTGCGCGTCGCTGACGTCGGGCACCTCCGCGGCGTTGGGGATCAGCTCGATGCGCTGCTCGGGCACGTCGTAGTAGCGCTTGAGATCCTCGGCGACGTAGCGGCTGATGGCGACAATGCGGCGCAGGCGCGGGTCGCCAAGCGTGCGCCGCTCGATCAGGCGCAAGACCTGCTGCCGCGGCTCGAGGCGGGCCGAGGCGGTGCGGGCCAGGCGCCCGAGCCTGGTGCGCCGGCGGGCCGCGGCGCGGTC
>SLDI01000131.1:0-2987 GCA_007125385.1 Phycisphaeraceae bacterium
AGCGCGTTCGCGGCGGCACGGGTGCCACACAGCATCCCGAAGGGTGCTGTGTGCGTGCGCCCGTCGACCTCCGACACCCAGCACGCTGCGCGATGCTGTGTGGCACCCGCTCCTGCCGTGTTGAACTCGCGCTCGCCGTCGTGCTGACGGCCCTGCTCGCGACCGCCGCCAACACGCTCGCCGACGCCCCGGCGCCGGCGGGCGCCAACGCCATCTGCCCGGTGCATGGCGATCGCCAGGCGCTGGCGGCCTATCACAGCGAGCACGAGGGCGAGACGATCTACTTCTGCTGCGCCCGCTGCCGGGGCCAGTTCCAGCGCGACCCGCAGCGCTACCTGCCGGCGCTGGCGGGCACGGTGCTGGCGCACCTGGCGCACGACGCGCCGGCCGACGATCGCCCGCGCTGGCTCGCCTGGCTGGGGCGGCTGCACATTCCGCTGGTGCATCTGCCGCTGGGTCTGCTGGCCGGGGGGTTCATCGCGGAGTTGCTGCGCGTCGCGGGGGGCAAGCGGTTTGAGCCGATGGCCGGAGCGGCGCGCTACTGCCTCTGGCTGGGGGCCGGCGCGGCCGTGCTGGCGGCGGCGCTGGGCTGGATTCACGCTGCACCGCTGACGGAGGACGACCTGCTCGTGGCGCATCGCCGCCTGGGCAGCTTCGCCGCGCTCGCCGCCGTCGCCGTCGCGGCCGCGCACGAGTGGCAGCGCCGCGGCGGCGGGGCGTGGCGGGGAGGCGTCTACTGGGCCGGGCTCGTGACGATGATCGCCCTGGTCGGCGCCGCCGGCCACTTCGGCGGCATGCTCGTGCACGGGCACGACTTCCTGTCGTTCTGAAATGCGGCGCTCGCGGAGCCGTTCGGGACGGGCGTCAACCGGCCTGGCCCGCGTCCGGTACACTCGTGGCATGACGACCACCGACACCGCCACGTACACCATCGCCCGCACCGCCGCCGCCAACCCCGTGCCCGGCCAATGGGACGACGCGACCTGGGCGGGCGTCGAAGCGCTGGCGATCGACCGCTTTCACGATCGCAGCAGCGACCATCGCCCGCGCGTCGCCGCCAAGCTGCTGCACGACGACGAGCACATCTACGTCTTCTTCCGCGTCGAGGACCGCTACGTCGTCTCGAAGCGCACCGAGCTGCACGAGATGGTGTGCAAGGACAGTTGCGTCGAGTTCTTCGTCCGCCCGCGCGACGACGCCGGCTACTTCAACATCGAGATCAACGCCGGCGGGACGATGCTGCTGTATTACTGCGCCGGCTGGAAGGGCGGCCCGGGCGACGGACGGATCAGGCGCACACCGATCACGCCCGCGCAGGCGGCGATGATCGACATCCACGGCTCGCTGCCGCGCACCGTCGAGCCGGAGATCACCGAGCCGGTGACCTGGACGCTGCAATACCGCCTGCCCGTGGCGCTGTTCGAGGCCGAGCTCGGCCCGCTGCGCCCCCTGGCGGGCCAGCGCTGGCGGGCAAATTTCTACAAGTGCGCCGACGAGAGCTCGCACCCGCACTGGGCGAGCTGGTCGCCCGTCGGTGAAAAGCTCAGCTTCCACCAGCCCGACCGCTTCGGCACGATCGTGTTCGCGGAGGCGGACTGAACCACAGAGGCACAGAGAGCACAGAGAAGAGAAGAGGAGAGAAGAGGAGAGAAAGAGAAGTGGTAAGAAGAGCACCAAAGTAGAACATTCCGTTAACGCCCGTTCTGAGCGAGTCCGCGAGCGAAGGGCGGGATGACGCCCGTCAGGGATCGGGAACCAGCACGGTTCAGGATCCCTCATCCCGTTTTCTCTGTGCCTCCGTGGTTTACCCCCATGCCCACACTCACCATCGCCAACGACCGCTTCCTGCTCGACGGCCAGCCCATCGACCTCTGGGGCATCCGCACCGCCAGCGCCACCGCGAGCGACGCGTACTGCGAGCACCTGATCGCCCAGCTCGACGAGTACCTGGCCCACGGGGTCAATGCGGTGACGGTGTTCTACATGGGCTGCAAGGGCGCCCACTACGACCCGTTCTCGAGCGACGGCCGACACGTCGCCGCCGACCATCAGCGCCGCATGCAGCGCATCATCGAGGCGTGCGACGCGCGCGGCATGGTCCTCGTCGCGGGCATCTTCTACCAGCACGCGCCGTTCGGCCTGGCCGACGCCGACGCCGTACACGCGGCCGTGCGCACCGTCACCGCCGCGCTGAAGCCTTACCGCAACGTCATCATCAACGTCGCCAACGAGCAGAACTCGCACGGCTACCGCAAGCACGCCGACGTCTTCGACTTCAACGACCCGCAGCGCATCATCGGGCTCTGCCGCGCCGTGCACGAGGTCGACGCCGGGCGCATCGTCGGCGGCGGCGGGTATGAGCCGGCCAGCAACGAGATCATCGGCCGGGCCGACGACGTGGACGTGCTGCTGTTCGACACCGGGCATCCCGACACGAGCCAGCACGACACCGCGGCGATGTACGAGCGCTACCGCGCCGCGGGCGTGGTCGACAAGCCCATGATCAACGTCGAGACGTTCGGCGGCTGGACGCGGCATTTCCCGCGCGGCGTGTTCGACGACGACCTGAAGCGGGCTTACATCGAGCAGATCGAGGCCGCGGCCACGCGCCCGGGCCTCGGCGTGTTCTTTCACAACAACCCCTGGTGCCAGAGCACCGACGAGCCGATGCGCTACGACCTGGCCGGCCAGGGCACGCCCGGCGACCCGGGCATCCGCTGGTACTTCGAGGCGGTGCGGGATCGGCGAGAGGGCAAAAGCGCAACGAATCAGTCCGGATCGCAAGCAGACGATTGACCTTTGAATGGTTGGCTTGACCCGGGTTGGCCTCACTCAGGGTGCCACGGCTTGACCGCGAAGCGGCAAGCCGTGCGATGGTCCACAAACGCACGGCTTGCCCTTCGGGACAAGCCGTGGCACCCGCACCCAAGCCTTTATCTCAATGCACGTGAGCTGTCCCGCGGAAATCCCACCCTTCGCTTCGCTCA
>SLDI01000021.1:0-2985 GCA_007125385.1 Phycisphaeraceae bacterium
CCCGCCGAAGCCGATGCGTTCGTGGTTCATTGCTTGGCCTACCACCAACGCCGCAACCTGGCCGTCAAACGCGCCCGCGGCTTCGAGCCGCAACTGGAATGAAAGTGCGCTGTCCAGCTAGGCTCCGCCCGAAAACCGCAGGAGTGGGGGTGCCACGGCTTGTCCCGCAGGGCAAGCCGTGTCTCCATCGGCCGTCACACGGCTTGCCGCTTCGCGGTCAAGCCGTGGCACCCACTTTTCGGACGAAGCCTAATCCGCCTCCTCGCGATCCACGCCGCCGGCCCGGCCCCGGCAGGGCCTGAACCCGCCCCATCTTGACATTTCCCGGCTCCCCCTTGGCAAACCGGGCATTTCAAGGCATAATTAACAGCACTCGCGTCACGCGCCCCCCCGGCCCGTGCTGCCGCGCGGCAGATACGTTCCCACAGGCTCGGCGGCGCACCAGGGCAGGAGGGCCCCGCATGACCCGATCCGCTGTTCGTGCCGGTTCAATCGCAATCGCGCTGACGCTCGCCGCGGCCGCCACCGGCCCGGCCGGGGCCCAGCCCAACCCCGAGCACTACTACAACTCGCTGCTCGGCAACCCCAACCTCAACCAGGAGGCCGGCGAGCTCTGGGCCTGGCACGCCAACCACGGCATGGGCCAGTTCCTCCAGGGATACCACGCCTACAACGACACGAGCTGGCTCGACTGGGGCGTGCAGTACTACGACTTCGTCGTCGACCACATGCGCCAGGCGCCTGACGGCTACATGGGCTGGATCGGTCCGCTGCCCGGCAACGGCGCCCGCACCGACGAGCACATGGGCGACGCCATCCTCTTCCGCCACATGCTCGCCTTCTCCGAAGTCGTGCTCAACGACCCCGCCCTCACCGCCCAGTACGGCGACAAGGCCAACCATTACGTGGAACTGGCCCAGACGCACCTCATCGAGAAGTGGGACGTCCGCGACACCTACCATCGCGTCGGCGACGTCGGCCTCTACGAGTGGTGGGACCAGCAGCTTCCCGAAGACCTCAGCGAGTGGCAGCCGAACCCCGATCGCCACAACAGCAGCGTCACGCAGCAGTTCAACAAGCAGACCGCCATGGCGATCAACGCCCTGCGCCTGTACCGCATCACCGGCCAGGAGCAGTACCGCCAGCGCGCCTGGGAGCTGTTCGCCTTCGCCAAGAGCCGCAAGCAGCATCACGACGGCACCTACATCTGGAACTTCCGCGACCCGGCACTGCGCGAGGACATCCGGGCCGTGCAGTGGAACGACATCAAGACCTGGATCCGCGTGCATCCGAACAACGCCGGCTACCAGGCCACCGAGGTCGCCAACATCGTCGAGGCCTACCACAGCGGCATCGTCTTCGACGAGACCGACATCCAGCGCCTGCTCGGAACCAACCTCGACGTCATGTGGAACGGCAACCTGTCCAGCCCCAGCTTCCAGGGCCCCGACGCGGTCATCCGCGACGGGGACAACGTGGCGCCGGGCACGCTCTGGTCCGCCCTCGCCGACTTCGACGACACCATCCGCGCCCTCCGCACCGCCAGCGGACAGGGCAGCGGAACGCGCGGCCGGATCATGTGGGACTACTTCAACAACGTCGTCCTGGCCGAGAACGCCAGCTTCGAACGACGCCACGTCGACGACGACGACGACGTCCAGGTCCTCGACTGGCCGCACGGCGACACGAAGTCGATCATCATGGCCTTTCTCACCGATCCGGTCTTCGAGCCCGGCGCCGAGGACACCATCATCGGCTCCAAGGTGCTCAACCCCTCCGCCGGCTCGCTGCGCATCTCCCTCTACGACGCGGCCGGCGAGCAGGAACTGCTCGTCATCGAGGATGGCCCGAACGTGCCGAGCTGGGGCGATTACCTGACCGAATGGGACGGCACCGACGCCGGCCAACCGCTGCCGTGGGGCCACTACCGCATCCGATGGACGTGGTCCATCAACAGCTTCGGCGACGACGGCTACCGCGAGTATCCCCTCACCCTCGCCGGCGACCACCTCCTGGGCGACATGAACTTCGACGGCGTCGTCGACACCGGCGACGTCGCCGCCTTCGTCCTGGCGCTGACCGACCCGGAAGCCTACATCGCCCAGTACGGCGCCCTGCCCGCCCTCGTCGGCGACATCAACGGCGACGGCGCGTTCGACACGGGCGACGTCGCCGCGTTCGTCGAGATGCTCGTGGGCGGCTCCGCCACCGTGCCCGAGCCCGCGACCCTGTCAATGCTGGCCCTGGGCGCCCTCGCCCTGCTTCGCCGCCGACGCCCCTGACCCGCCGCCGGCTTGCAGGACGCGCCCCCGCAGGGGCTCACGCCGCCTCGTCCTCCTCGAGCTCAAGATCCAGCGCCGCCGCCAGGCGATCGAGCATCGCCTCAACGCGAAACTCCTCGTCATACGTGCCGGCGAGGATCTCACGCCGGATCCGGTTCAGCCTCGGATCGCTGGGCCGGGCGTGCCCGGGCAACGCCGGGTCCCGATCCGTCGCCGCCGGCGGATCGGGGATCGGCGGCTCGCGCAGGTGCGGCGGCAGCGTCGGGTCGAAGCCCGCGGGCATGTCAAGATCGGTTCGCATCACACTCATCCTGCCGCGTCCAGCCCTGCCACATGCGAGCCATTGTCGTCGACCGCTCGCCCGCCACAATCGAGCCGCCACCCGTTTCGCCGCCGGGGTTTTGCTGCCCCCGGCACTGGGGGGACGCCCGGGGCAGCGGCAACGGATGCGATGGGTCGGCTGCCACGGCTTGTCCCCAAAGGCAAGTCATCGGCTGCCACGGCTTGTCCCCAAGGGTAAGTCATCGGGTGCCACGGCTTGTCCCGAAGGGCAAGCCGTGCGTCGGCCGACGACCGCACGCCTCACCACTTCGCGCTCAAGCCACGCGGCGCTGATGTAGGGTGGGTAGAGCGAAGCGAAACCCACCGGTTGCGGCGGGAATCCACGGCCAACGTGGTGGGTTTCGCTTCGCTCTACCCACCC
>SLDI01000755.1:0-2979 GCA_007125385.1 Phycisphaeraceae bacterium
CCGCTGCTGCCGGTCGGCGGTGACGCGTCCGACGAGCAGGGTGTCGTCGGCTGGGGCGTCGGGGTTGAAGCCGCACAGGTCGCGTGGCTCGGTGGGCGAGGGCAGGTCGCGGTTTGCCGCCAGCGAGCAGCGGCCGACGGACCAGGTCAAGGTGCAGGGCTGCTCGGCGCTGTGTGCGCTGGCGAGCCGGGCGGCCTCGGCGATGCGCGCAGCGGTGGAGGCGATGTAGGGGGCGATCATCTCCCCGCCGGGCTGGTCGGCCCGCTCGAAGGACATCAACCCGGCGGCATGCGTGTGCGTGCAGGCGATGATGATGCGCGAGGCATCATCATCGACCAACGGCAGCAGCGGCCGGCGCAGCGTGGTGAACTCCTCGACGCCAAGGTGCACCCAGTCGAGCGAAACCAGCAGCAGCGGCGTCGCATCGCGGCGTTGACGCATCGCGAGCACGGTGGCGGTGATCGGGCGGTGCACGCCCTCGGCCCGATCGTGATGAGCGGCGCCCCACATCCGGGCGTAGATGCCCACGGGCGGGGTGACGTCACAACGCGCGACGCCGCCGTAGAGGGTGCATGCGGACGGCCGCCAGGTTGGAAACCGCCGCTGGCTCATTGGCTGGGCTTCCGGTTGGCGTCACGCTCCACGCCCGTGGCGGCGCCGATGTCGCCCGCCCCGGTGCTGACAATCGCCACCTGTTGGCTCCACTGGGCCATCACCAGTCTCCCACGCTTCCGTCACGGTGGAAGGTGCGCCGAAGCACTTCCTGCTGGAACGGGTGCTTGCTGACCTGGGCCTCGTCGATCTCCACGCCCAGGCCCGGCTTGTCGCCGGCGCGCACCAGCCGACCCTCGCGCTGCACCGTGAAGCCCTCGCGCACGACGTCGTCGCGCCAGGGCACGTCATTATGCACCGATTCGCAGATCACATAGCTCGGCGTGGCCAGGCCCAGCTCGATGCTGGCGGCGGTGCTCACCGGTCCCTGCGGATTGTGCGGCGCCAGCGCCAGGCGATAGGCCTCGGCCATGGCGGCAATCCGCCTGGCTTCGCTGAGCCCGCCGCAGTGGGTGATGTCCGGCTGAAGCACGCGGCAGGCATGCTTCTCCAGCAACTCGCGAAAGCCGTGCTGCGTGACCAGGCGCTCACCCGTGGCGATCGGCGTGCCCACCGCGCGCTGAATCTGCGCCAGCGCGTCGACCGCCTCCGGCCAGCAGGGCTCCTCGAAGAAGTAGAGGCCGAACGGCTCCAACGCACGCGCGAACTGCATGCCCATCGCCGGCGATGGCCGTGCGTGGCAGTCGACCATGATGTCGATGTCGTCGCCCACGGCCTGGCGCATGGCGGCGACGCATGCCTCGGCGTACCGCACGGGCTTGAGGCCTTCGAGGGGCATGGTCTCGGGCACCGCCATGCTCTTGAAGGCGGTGAAACCTTCGGCCACCGCCTGCTGCGCCAGGTCCGCGAAACGGGCGGCGTCGGCGGGGGCGGTCTCGTAAAAGTCCTCCATGCGCCCGCCGCCCAGGTGACAGTAAAGCCGCACGTAATCGCGCACCGGCCCGCCCCAGAGCTGATGGCAGGGCACCCCCAGCGACTTGCCGAGGATGTCCCACAGCGCCAGGTCCACACCGCTGATCGCCGTGCCGCGCACGATGCCGTTGCCATGCCAGAACGGCTGGCGATACATGATCTGCCAAAGGTGCTCGACGCGTCGCGGATCCTCGCCCACCAGAAACGGCGCCAGGTCGTCGATCGCGGCCACAACGGCCCGGGTATGCCACTCCAGCGTGGCTTCGCCCCAGCCCCACAGGCCGGGCTGGTCCGTGAGCACCTTGACGAACACCCAGTTGCGCATCCGCGCGTGGCAGACACGGGTTTCGATGGCCGTGATCTTCAACCTCCGACGCTCCTGTCCAGGGCCTGGATGGCCCCGGGACTCTATACAATCCAGCCCTGGCTGCAAGCTCGCGTAACCCCAACGCCGCATCGCGCGCCGGCCAACAGGAAGCCCGCCGTGGGCCGCAAGCTCAAGCAGTGGATAGGCGCGGCGAGCTCCGCCGCCGGGCCCCCGCGGTGCGCAGCCGCGTTCGCCTGATCCCTCAAGGGCAACCCCATGACCCGCAACGCCCCCGACCAGCGCGGCCCGTCCAACTCGCACCGGGCCATCGCCGGCGTGCTGCCCGTCATCCAGATGCCCTACCACGACGATGAGTCGATCGACTACGACACCCTGGGGCGCGAGGCGGATTGGCTTTGCGACCACGGCGTCGACGGGCTGGTGATCGCCATGGTTTCCGAGGTGCTTCGGCTCAGCGAGCGGGAGCGTCTGGAGGTGGCGCGATTCCTCGTCGCGCAAGCCGGCCAACGCGTGACCATCACCACCAGCGTTGGCGCTGAGAGTGCGTACCACGCGTGCGAGCTTGCCCGTCAGGCCGCGGACGTTGGGGTGGACGCCGTGATGGCGGTGCCGCCGATCGCCATCGCCGCCGACGATGACGAGATTCGCCGTTACTACGAGCGTATCGCGGCGGCTGTCGAGCTGCCGGTGATCGTGCAGGACGCCAGCGGATACGTCGGCCGGCCGATGTCGATCGTCATGCAGGCGCGCCTGCTGGCGGACCTGGGCGAGCGCGTTCACTTCAAGCCCGAGGCGCCGCCGCTGGGTCCGCGCCTGACGGCGCTGCTGGACGCGACCAACGGCCGGGCGCGCGTCTTTGAGGGCACGGGCGGGGCCGCACTGGTCGAGAGCCATCGCCGCGGGATCGTCGGCACCATGCCGGGCGCGGACCTGATCGCGGCGATCCTCGCCCTCTGGGGCGCCCTCGAGGCCAACGACGAGACCCGCGTCAACCGCATCGCGCCACCGCTGGCGGCTTTGATCGCCATGCAAAGCAGCCTCGACGCCTTCCTGGCCGTCGAGAAGCACCTGCTGCACAAGCAGGGCGTCTTCCGCAACGCGGTGGTGCGCGGTCCGCGCGGGTATCA
>SLDI01000409.1:0-11269 GCA_007125385.1 Phycisphaeraceae bacterium
CCCCGCCGCGGTCGCCACGGCGTCAGGGAACTGCACGTGAAACAGCAGCGTCGCGATCGTCTTGGCGTCGATGATCCGTCCGTCGCGCACCATCGTCAGGGCCTGGTTCAGCGGTACCACCTCAGCCTCGATCCTCTCCGTCTCGTTCAGCTCCTGCCCGACGTGGCGCAGCCCGGTCGCCCGGTAGGCGTGCATCCGCTCGGTGCAGAAGCCCGGGCTCATGTAGTAGCTGAGCATCGGCTCGACGCGGCTCGGCTCGTAGCCCGTCTCCTCGCGCAGCTCCCGCGCCGCGCACGCGGCCGGGTCCTCGCCCGCCTCCAGCGTGCCGGCGGGCAGCTCCCACAACGTCTGGCCCACCGCGAAGCGCTCGTTGCGGATCAGCACCACGCGGTCGGCATCCAGCAGCGGGAGGATCACCACCGCGTCACGCGGCACGACCACCTCCCGGCGCTCGCTGCCGCCGGAGCGGGCCCCGCGCTGGATCGCGTGGACGTCGAAACGCACACCGGCGAACACCTTCTCCGCGCCTGGCATCGGCTGCTGGCTCATGGGCGGTATTCTAGGCGGTGATGTGAAACCGCCGAAATCGGGCGGCCCCGGCCGCCGCGACCTCGTACGGAGCCCCCCATGGCCTGGATCTTCGTCCTTCTCGCCGGCCTCATGGAGACCACCTGGGTCACCGCCCTGCGCTACAGCCAGGGCTTTAGCCGCCTCCTGCCCAGCGTCGTGGTCGTCGCCGCCATGGCCGCCAGCCTCATCCTCGCCGCCCAGGCCATGCGCGTCATCCCCATGGGCACCGTCTACGCCGCCTGGACCGGCATCGGCGCCGTCGGGGCCGTGACGCTGGGCATCTACCTCTTCAACGAGCCGGCCACCGCCCAGCGCCTGGCGTGCGTGGGGCTGATCGTCGCGGGGTTGGCGGGGCTGCGCGTCACGGCTTGAGCGGCACCGCAGCCTCGCTGCCTGCGACGAGACCACCGGGCGGCTGATCGTGCCGCCGCTTCTGGCACGCCTTGTCAACGCCGGCGACGCAGCAGCGCCAGGGCGCCCAGGCTCAGCAGCGTCAGCGTGGTCGGCTCAGGCACGAGCGTGATCGGGTACTCGCGATAGCCGTCGTCGCCGAAACTGTCGATCGACCATGTCCAGCGGATGCGGTAGTCACCCGGCGCCAGCGGCTGACCCGAGCCGTCCGTTCCGTCCCACATCGTCACGTAGTCGCCCCAACTGGGCACGCTCGGCCCATCCTCGATGATAAGCAGCTCCTGCTCGCCGGCCGCGTCGTAAAGCGAGATGCGCAGCGAGCCGGCCGAGGGGTTGATCACCTTCGAGCCGATGATCGTGTCCTCGACGCCCGGTTCGAAGACGGGGTCGGTCAGGAACGCCATCATGATCGACCGCGTGTCGCCATGCGGCCAGTCCAGGACCCTCACGTCCTCGTCGTTGTCGACGAACTTGCGGTCGAAGCTCGGCTCCTGGGCGAGCGTGACGTTGACGAAGTAGTCGTACATGATCCGGCTGCGCATGTTGCTGCCCGGGCCGCCGCGAAGTTCTCGGATGGTCGCGTCAAAGTCCGCCAGCCCCGACCAGAACGTGCCCGCCGTGTTCGTCGAGCCGCCGCGGATCCAGGCGTCCGGCCCGGTGAAGCTGGGGTTCGACAGGCTCCCGTTCCACATGACCTGCAACTGCGTGTTGATCAGTCGCTGGATGTCGGTCTCGTCGAAGACGATGCCGGAGTGGTAGGCTTCGACAATGCGGCCGATCGCGCCGGCCTGGTAGCCGGCGTTGGTGGGGTGGACGGCGACCCAGGTGCGGATATTGTTGTTGGCGACGCTGATCACATCCTCGCGCAGTGCCGGCTCGCGGAAGTTCCAGACATAGGTGTCGTTGTAGTGATGCATGCGGCTCTTGAGGAAGCCGAACAGCTCGAAGGCGCGGTCCTGGTACTTCTGCTCGCCCGTGATGCGATACAGCCGCACCGCGTTGAGGCCCATGGCGATCTGTTTGTTGAACTGCTGGGTGACGCTGCCGAAGCCGGAGACGCGGCTGGGGTCGTGCTGCCATTCGCTGAGGTCTTCGGGCAGTTGCTGGTCCCACCACCGGTAGAAGCCGACCTGGTCAGCGCGGTGATAGGTTCCGCGGGCGTCCCACTTCTCGATCAGATGCGTCTGCGCCAGCTCCACGTAATGGTCCGCCTTCTGGCCGTACTGCGACGCCAGCGCCGGGTCGCGCTTCACCAGGTCGGCGAACTCGAGCATGTGCTTGAAGAGGATCGCATCGCCGATGTGCTCGTCGGTGCGTGAGCCGATGATCGGCAGCGGACCGATCCAGCCCATGTACCCGTCCGGTGCCTGGCGCATGTGATCGAGGACGAAGTCGTAGTACTGCACGCCCCAGTCCAGCCAGCTCGTGTCGTTGTAGGCGTGGTAGCCCTGGACGAACTGGCCCATGCCCCAGTTGGCGTGCCAGGCCCAGAGCTCGCCCGCCTCCTGGTTGAGGTTGGGGTTGCCCACCAGCGAGTTGTAGTACTGCTCGGGGTTGGGCTGGGCCCCGGCCGGGCCGGCCCAGGCCAGCGCCAGCGCGATTGCGATCGAACCGGCACGGACAGCGGATCGAGTCATGCGGTGCCCTCCTCTTTTGGCGCGCCGCCGAGCCTGTGGGAACGTATCTGCCGCGCGGCAGCACGGGCCGGGCGGCGCGTGACGCGCACGTTCCCATTATGCCGTGGATCGCCCGGCCGGCCAAGAGGAAATCAGCGAATGTGCAGGTGGCGAGGGTCTAGGCCCCGTCCGGCTCGGGCGCCGCGAACGTGCACTGGTCCGGGCCGGGGCACCGGCAGTCGCGGAAGAGGATGCCGCGCTTGCCGTCGCGCTTGCGGTCGTACATGGTCACATCGGCGGCGTTCATGATCGCCTCGACGTCCCAGACCCGGCAGTCGGGGGCGACGTAGATGGCGCCCAGGCTTATGCGGATGGTGTGCACGTGATCGTCGCTGACGCGCACCGGCTGGTCGCAGCAGGCGTCGAAGACGCGCTGCACGACCTGCTGGGCCTGGTCGCGCTCGACGCCGGTGAGCAGGATGGCGAACTCGTCGCCGCCGATGCGCCCGATGATGTCCGAGCGGTCGACGTTGTTCAGCAGCAGCGTGGCCAGCTCGCGCAGGACGAGGTCGCCGGCGTTGTGCCCGTGCGCGTCGTTCAGCGGCTTAAGGTCGTCCAGGTCCAGCATCATGCAGCAGACGCCGCACTGCGCCTCGCGGGCGGCTTCGAGCCGATGCCGCGCCAGGTGCGTGAACCCGCGCCGGTTCAGCACGTTGGTCAGCGGGTCGGTGAAGGCCTGGAAGCGCAGCTCGTCGATGTCCTCGCGCTGCCGGTGCAGCGTGTGCTCGAGGCGCGACAGTTGCGTCACGAGGGTGATGGTCTCGTCGCTGACGGCTTCGATGAGCCGGCCGACGAGGAACCCGCCGTCCCGGCCCGCCTGGCCCCGGCCGCCGTGCAGCGGGGCGGCCGCGTCGGCGGCGGCCTGGAGAAAGGCGTCGGGACTGGCGTAGGACCCGGCCAGGAACTGCCCGTGCAGCGCCGACAGCCACTGGCGCTGGTGACCCGACGACTCCTCGTCCAGGTGCGGCAGCAGGCTCGAGAGAAACAGCGGCATGCGCGACAGCGCGTCGCGGTCCTCGGCGCCCCCGGGCAGCGCGTGGTGCCCGCCCACCGCCTCGGCCACCGGCTCGCCCGCGTGCCACCGCGCCAGCAGCTCGGCGCCCAGCTCGGCGTGGTCGATGCCGAAGTGCTCACGCTCCATCTGCATCCAGCCCCTGACGTCGTCGCCCGGCACGACCGTCGCCCGGTAGAACGCCTCGTCCAGCGCAAGCAGCAACGGCAGGGCGATGTCCTGCACCAGCGCCAGGCAGTAGGCTCGCTCGGCGGCGCGCGGCTGGATCAGCTCGGCGGCGAGACGCGCCGCCGCGGCCTTGCGCAGGCTGTTGATCCACACCAGGTCCCGCAGCTCCGCCTCCAGCTCCATGCCTTCGCTGATCATCCGAAGCCCGAACGCCAGCGCGATGGCACGCGTGCGCCCGGCCCCCAGGTGCAGCGTCGCCCGGCGGACCGTCTCGATCGGGCGGATCAGACCGAACGCCGCCGAGTTCGTCACCCCCAGCACGCGGCCGCTGAGCATCGGGCAGCCCTGCAGCGCGTTGGCCACCGCCTCGGGATCGTCGTTGGGGCAGTTCAGCACCTCGATCAGCGGCGCGGGGTTGGCGGGCAGCTCTCGAATTCGTGCCAAGGTCGCGGCACGTCGGGTTGGGGCATCCTCCGCGGCCGGGGCCTGAGGGGTTGGTCCCGTTGAGTTGGCGACGCGCTGGTGCGGCATGTGGCGTTTCCGTGCAGACGGTGGTGGATGCTCCGGCAGGCCCGCGGCCGTCGATGTCCAACCCCATCGGCCGATCGGCGGTGGGGGTTTACCCCTAAGGGTCGCGCCCACCCGCGCGCGCCCCACTCCGCACCAGCACGACCGGCTCAGAATCCCGAACGTGCCCGAGGCTTTCAATCGGACGTTGGCAGCGCGCTGACACGCGGCCAATCCCGAGGCCGCGGGTCCGCCGGCCTCGGCCTCCGGCATCACCGCTACAGAGCGCGCCGGCGGGCGCAGATGGAGCCCCCTTGCCGATTTTGCCCGCCAGGCAGGCCCGAGAACCTCAATCGGCCGGGCGGATCGGTCGACGTGGAGAAGGATGCGGGCCGGTTTATCCAGCCAGGAGCCACTGCCATGCGCTTGATGATCGACACGCTGATCGCCATCCTCGCCGTGGCCGTGCTCTCGACGGTGCTGCTGGCCCAGCATCGCGAGCGGCGCGAGCTGACCGAATTCGACGCGGCCCACCGCGCCCTGGCGAGCCTGCACCAGCAGTTGCTCTACCAGGCCGCCCTCGGTGACGTGACGCTGACCTCCACCGGCTTCCCGGAGCGGCTGGACCCGGCGTGGTTCGGCCACGAGCTGCCGGTCAACCCGCTCGCCCCGCCGCCGGACTGGCCCTGGGCCGACGTCGCCCCGCCCGGCGACCGCCACGACCACCCGCCCGACCCCGTGCTGCGCGACCCGGCCCAGGCCGGGTTCTGGTACAACCCCAACCGCGGCATCGTCCGCCTCCGCGTGCCCGAGCAGCTCAGCCGACAGCGCACGCTCGAGCTCTACAACGCGCTGAACAACAGCGCTCTCGAGAGCCTGCCCGACCGCACCGAGCGCGAGAAACGCGCCGCCATCGACCCCCTGCACGTCAGCCCCGGCGGCACGTACGTCCACCACGGCGCCGAGCGGCCCACCAAGTCCGAGCCCGAGCCCGCGCCCGCCAACGGCCGCCGCCGCCTCGGGCAGCCCGACGGCTGAGCCGACGCCCGCGGCTTCGCCAACCGCCACGTCATGCGCCAGCCGCCTCGCCCCGTCGCGCCTGAGCCGGCCGCTACAATCCCGGCCATGACGCAGATCCACACGGCCACGCTGCCCACCGGCCTGACGCTGCTCGGCGAGCAGATCCCCGCCGCCCAGAGCCTGTCCATGTCGCTGCTGAGCCCCGCCGGCCTGGCCCAGCAGCCCGACGACCAGCAGGGCGTGGCCACGCTGCTCGAGGAGATGATCTGCCGCGGCGCCGGCGGCCTCTCCGCCCGCGAGCACTCCGAGGCGCTGGACCGCCTCGGCGTCCGCCGCTCCACCAGCGTCGAGACGCGCCACATGCGCCTGTCCGCCACGATGATCGGCGAGAAGCTCCCCGACGCCCTGCCGCTGCTGCTGGACATGATTCGCCGGCCCAACCTCGACGCCGACGCGCTGGAGCCGGCCCGCCTGCTCTCGCTCCAGTCGCTCGACGCCCTGGACGATGAGCCGCAGCAGCGCGTCATGCTCGAGCTCAAGCGCCGCCACTTCCCCGCCCCGTTCGACCGCTCGCCCTTCGGCCAGCGCGACGCGCTGACGCGCCTGAGCCTCCACGACGTCCGCGCCTTCTGGAAGCGCACCGCCGTGCCGGGCGAGTCGGTGTTGGCCTTCGCGGGGCACTTTGACTGGGACGAGCTCAAGGCTCGTGTCAGCGAGCTGGTCGGCGACTGGACCGGCCCCGGCGAGGAGCCGGCCGTCAGCGAGACGCCGCCGCGCGGCTACGAGCACCTGACCCAGGACACCGCCCAGGTCCACATCGCGCTCGCGTACGACGCGCCGCCGGAGCCCGACCCCCAGGCCCCGCTTCAGCGCGCCGCCACCGCCGTGCTCAGCGGCGGGATGTCCGGCCGGCTCTTCACCGAAGTGCGCGAGAAGCGCGGCCTGTGCTACGCCGTCGGCGCCTCCTACGCCGGCCAGCGCGACCGCGGGGCCGTCTTCTGTTACGCCGGCACCACCGCCCCACGCGCCCAGGAGACGCTCGACGTCGTCAGCCACGAGCTGCACCGGCTCAGCGAAGGCGTCGAGCCGGGCGAGTTCGACCGCGCCATCGTGGGCATGAAGTCCCGCCTCGTCATGCAGGGCGAGTCCACCGCCGCCCGCGCCCGCGCCATCGCCCAGGACCAGGTCACCCTCGGCCATCCGCGCAGCCTCGACGAGCGGCGCGGCGAGGTCGACGCCATCACGCTCGAGACGCTCAACGCCTACGTCCGCGACAACCCCCCCGGCCGCATGACGATCGTCACGCTCGGGCCGACGGCCTTGAGCGTCGAGGCCCAGGCGGCGTCGTGAAATCATTGACGCAAGCTGACCGGTTCCGCCCCCCCTCCCCCCGGGAGGGGCACGGGGAGGGTGCGTCCGCAGGCCATGCGGGTCCGCCGCGGCGCGCCGCCGGTGGTGTGCGCGCTGGCCGACGCATGGCCTGCGGTGACGCCCTCCCCCAGCCCCTCCCGTAGGGAAGGGGGCCGAACCCCGCCATCTCCGCCGCCGACGATGATGCCACGCATCCACGCGTGTTGCCTCCACGCCACATCCGGCGCCACCGGCCTTGCCCACAGGCTCTCCACAGCCCGGATCCGCCGGCGCAACACCCGTCAAATGCTGGCTTTGCGATCTCGCCCGACAATTTCCCGCGCCGAGCCTCGCCGTGGCAGGTCCATTGTGGGTACGAACGGTGCACGGACGCAGCCGACAACGTCGCCCGGATATTTCAGAGAGACACGGGACGCCTCAGGACGCCGCCCGGATTCGAGAGAGCACGACGGAGATGGCCGCGATGAACGAGAAGCAGTTCCAGCACAAGCTCGCGGAGTTGATGCGTGAGATTTCCACCCTGCCCAAGGCGGAGCGCGACAAGCTCACCGCCCTTGCCAGCAAGACGCAGCAGCGTCACGAGCGGCTGAAGAAGAGCATGGGCAACTTGCAGGAGAGCCTGGACTACCTGCGCCTGTCGATCAAGTACCTGGTTTTCGACCTCGAGGCCACGCGTCGCGAAAACGCCTACCTGCGTCGCGTCATCGAGGAGGCCGACGAAGCCGAGGCCGACGCCGACGACGAGGTGTGAGGCGTCCGCGGCTCTGAGAGCGTCGTCAGTCCAATCGTCGCGGGTGCCACTGACAAGGCCGTCCTCGGCCTTGTCAGTGCCTGTTGGCGTGACGGGTCCGTGACGCCGATTCGCACTGACAAGCTCCGCGGACTCCGCTTGTCAGCGGCACCCCACCCCGCTACGAATGGGCTGAAGGTGCTCTCGTCGTGGGCCATCGCAGCCGCACGATCCCCGAGGTCATCAATCGATAATCGATCGGCACCGGGCCATCGGCCACCCGCCTCACGCCGGGATCTGATGCGCGATCGGCGCCTTGCCGGTGATCTCAAGCATGCGGTTCAGCGCCAGCAGCGAGTAGTGCTGCACCGACTCGGCCACCGCCACCTGGTTGATTACCTCGCCCTGGGCGAGGTGATCCAGCGTGTAGAGCAGGTGCGGCAGGTCGATGCGGTACATCGTCGTGCACAGGCACTGGCAGTCGCTGAGGATGCGGGCGGTGACGCCGCGGTCGGCGGCTTCGTTGCACAGGCGGTTGACCAGGTGCACCTCGGTGCCGATCGCCCAGCGCGAGCCGGGCTTGGCCTCGCCAAGCGCCTGGATGATCGCCTCTGTCGAGCCGGTGCGGTCGGCCTTGAGCACGACCTCGTGATCGCACTCGGGGTGAACCATGACGGTGACGTCCGGCCAGGCGGCGCGCACCTGGTCCACGTGCTCGGGCCGGAAGAGCTTGTGCACCGAGCAGTGGCCCTTCCACAGAATGAACGTCGCGTCGTCGAACGCGGCCGGGTCGATCCCGCCCAGCGGCTCGGGGCTTTTCGGATCCCACACCGCCATGTCGCGCGTCACGTCGTAGCCCAGCGCCGCGGCCGTGTTGCGCCCCAGGTGCTGGTCGGGCGTGAAGAGGATCTTGACGCGCTGGCCGTCGCGCAGCGGCTCGGCGCCGCCGGCGAGCGCCCAGCGGATGACCTTGTCGGCGTTGGAGCTGGTGCACACCGCCCCGCCGTGCTCGCCGACGAACGCCTTGATCGCCGCCGAGGAGTTCATGTAGGTGATGGGCACGACGCGGACGTCGTCGCCGGCGTCTTCGATGGCCTCGTGCATCTGCTGCCAGGCGTCGACGGTGTCGTCGTGGTCGGCCATGTCGGCCATCGAGCAGCCGGCCGAGAGATCCGGGAGCATGACGGCCACGTCGTCGGGGGTGAGGATGTCGGCGCTCTCGGCCATGAAGTGCACGCCGCAGAAGACGACGTACCTGGCGCCGCTCTGCTGGACCTTCTCCGCGGCGAGCTGGCTGAGCTTGAAGCTGTCGCCGGTGAAGTCGGCGAAGCGGATGACCTCGTCCTGCTGGTAGTGGTGGCCGAGGATGACCAGATCGCTGCCGAGCTCGGCCTTGCGCGCGGCGATGGCGTTGGCGAGCGCGTCGCGTGACATGGAGGTATAGCGCTTTGGTAGCGGTGGCTGCCAGAGCATGGGCCCGCTGCTCCCTTCTGTGGCCCCCGGGGGCTGGTGGTGTGGAAACGGGTGATTATAGAGGAAGCAGGGGGGTGGGGGCAATAATTAAGGACGAGGGGGTCCGGAAATCCCGCCCTTCGCTCGCGGACTCGCTCAGGACGGGCGTTAGCTGTTAGCCGTTAGCTGTTAGATGTTTCGCGTCGGGCGCCTATGGCTCATCCAGCGGCTAGCAGCTAACAGCTAATAGCTAACAGCTAACAGCTAGCCCCCCTCACCCCGTCCCGCTGAGCCGCCTGACCGTCTGATCGAACCCGCGCACCATCCCCAGGAGCATGGCGTAGACGATCGCGCTGTAGCCGCCGGCGGCGACGAGGGCGGCGATCACCAGGGACACCCGCCCGAAGCCGGGGCTGATGGCGAAGTTGGCGACGTACTGCCAGGGGTTGACCAGCATCACGACGTTGGTGGCGGGGCTGAAGGCGTTGAGCACGGGGCCGATCAGCGGCACCTGCTGCGCGGCGCTGAGGCCGCACACCCCCAGCAGCAGGGCGAGCACGCCCATGGCGGCGACGGTGGGGACGACGGCCCCGAGCACGCCGCGGGCCTTGAGCGACCAGCTCATGCCCGCCATCACGCACAGGCCGACGAACGGCACGAGCATGATCAGCAGCAGGACCGGCGCCTCGGGCAGAAGGATGGGGGCACGCCCGGAGATGTGCGCCCCGCCGCTGGCGATGCCCGTGTGCAGAAAGCTCGCCTGCTCGGCGCCCGCCCAGCCGGCGACAAGGGCGTAGCCGGCCACCATCGCCAGGGTCAGCACGGGCACGGCGATGAGCAGCGACAGAAACGAGACGAGCCCGCGCAGCTTGCCCCAGATGTACTGCTTGGGCGTGATGGGGGTGGTCAGGACCAGGTCCAGCGTGCCGTCCTCGCGCTCGCGCGAGACGGCCCCGGCGGACATGTAGATGGCCACCAGGCTGACGACGCCGATCTCCATCAGCAGGAGGATGAGCAGCCCGGCGTGGAGGATCTCATGGGGCTGGAGCGTCTGCCCGGCGGCGCCGGCGGGGACGGTGGGCAGGCCGCCCGTGTGATAGAGCATGAGCAGGATGGCGGCGACGGCGAGCGCCGCGCCCGCCAGGCCGTAGCGCGTCAGGATGGAGCTGAGCAGTCGGCCGCGGGTGTTGGCCTCGCGCCAGGCGACGGGGTTGTTGCCGACGTCGCGCGGCGCCTTTCGCCGCTCGCCGCCGGCCTCGGCGACGGACAGGCCCACCAGCCGGCGCAGCCGCACGGCGAGCGAGCGGGTGGCGTCGACGTTGCCCACCTGCCTCAGCGCCACCGCCGACGCGGTCGTGAGCACCAGCGTGATGCCGGCGCTGAGCAGGGCGAAGCTCGCCAGAGGCCGGCCAAGGTAGAAGCTCGCCAGCGCGCCGGTATCCGCCAGGTGCTCGGGCCCCGGCGGGCGGTAGGTCGCCGGGCTCAGCGACGCCTCGAGCACCAACAGCGGGTGCAGCGGCGTCAGCCAGGTCGTCGCGTCGGGGATCGCCGTGACCCGCCGCAGCAGCCCCACGTCCAGGGCGTAGGCGCCGATCAGGAACGCCGCCACCGCCACGACGAACGTGAACACCGCCTTGCGCCCGCCGACGCGGAACACCGCCAGCGCCACGGCCACGGCCCCGACGACGACGGCGGTGAGCCCGGCCACGGAAAACGCCACGAACACGGAGCTGATCGGCACCCCGCCGAAGACCAGCAGCACGGCGAACAGGGGCAGGCCCGACAGCAGCAGCGCCAGGACGAAGAACAGCCGCCCCAGCAGCGTGCCCAGGACGATCTGGGCGTTGCTCATCGGCGTCGTCAACAGGATGTCCAGCGTCTGGCCGGCCTGCTCCTGGCGGATCGCCGCGGCCATGAACAGCGGCGCGAGCAGGCACACCAGCACCACCTGGCCGTAGGCGATGAAGGCGAAGATCCACGTCCCGGCCTGGGCGAGGTCGGTCATCGACGCCTGCGGGCCCGTGCCGCCGGTCATCAACCCGGTGAGCACCAGCAGGATCAAGGCGCCGAGGTAGCCCATCCGCACCCACAGGTGGTAGGCCCGCCGGCTGCCGCCCTGGACGATGCGGATCACCATCGGGTTGCCGGGGCCCTGGGTCCAGAGCCAGCGGGTCAACGCATGCATGCGGGGATGATAGCCGAGGGCAAGGGGCAGAGGTTAGGGGGCAGAGGGTAGAGGTTGGGGAGCACGGCGTCTCGGGAAACGTGCCGGACGGGTGCCACTGGCGGCTTGTCCGCCAGTGCCTGGGCGCCGCATCCGACTTGAAGGTATCGATCTTGCGACGATCAACG
>SLDI01000029.1:0-2977 GCA_007125385.1 Phycisphaeraceae bacterium
AGCGGCCCCCTCTGGGGGCCTTCCCGATACCACCCGCTCCGCGGGTGGAGCGTCATTTGGGAGATGTGCATGCAACGTGTGGGATGGTTTGCAGCGTTGGGAGCGTGCATTTTAATGACGATCGGCTGCGCGTCGACCGATCGCACGAGCACGCAGGACCTTGTGGCGAAGGGGCTGATTCCACCCGACGCCCGGCTGATGGCCGAAGGTTTCGGCCACCGGATTCCGATGGATGGCCTGACGTTTGTCGCCCCGGCGGATGGGCGGACATGGCTCATCGGCGCCGACCGGCTCATCACAAACTTTCCGGTCGCCGCCGGCGATCGCGTGAGATTCACCCCGGCGCCCGGTACGCCGACAAGCGTGGCGCTATACGTCAACGACGAGCAACTCCACACCGCGAGCGGCACACCCATCGACCGTCGGATGTACTTTGTTGCCGATGAGGACGGCTGATTCGCACCCATGACCCAAGCCCCCACCCAACCCGCTTCCGCCAGCCGCGAGCATCGCTACCTGCGCGTCGCGGACCTGCGTCGCCTGCGGCACATGTTCTTCGCCTCGCGGCGCGTCGTCGAGGGCCAGTACGCCGGCCGGCACGCCTCGCCGCAGCGCGGGCACAGCGTCGAGTTCAACGACTACCGCGAGTACATCCCCGGCGACCCGCTGACCGACGTGGACTGGAAAGTGCTCGGCCGCAGCGACCGCATGTACATCAAGCTCTTCGAGCACCAGTCGGACATGACGGTCAACCTCCTCGTCGACGCCTCGGCGTCGATGGCCTACCGCGGTGCGGACGCGATCGTCGGCGACGGCAGCTCGTGGCTGTCGCGCGTCAGCCTGGCGGCCAGCAAGCGGCGACGGCGCAGCCACGCCGACGCCATCGACCGCCCGAGCAAGTACGACCACGCCTGCCTCATGGCCGCCGCCATCGCCTTCCTGACGACGAAGCAGCAGGACAAGGTGGCCTTCGGCGTCGCGCGCGACGGGCTGGCCGAGTTCCACCGCCCCGCCGGCTCCCACGTGCACCTGTCCAACATCCTCCGGGCCATGGAGCAGGTTGCCCCGCGCGGCCAGGCACGCCTGGCCGAGGCCCTCAAGGACCTGGCCCGCCGCGTGTCGCGCAAGGGGCTGGTGGTGATCTTCTCCGATCTGCTCGAGGAGCGCGAGCCGCTGCTCAAGGCGATCAGCGCCTTCACCGCCCGCGGCAACGAGGTGATCGTCTTCCAGATCATGCACGCCGAGGAGCTGCGCCTGCCCGGCGACGTCGCCGACGCGGTGTTCGTTGACAGCGAGACGGGCACGCGCCGCCGCCTCAACGTCGACGACATCCGCGACGCGTACCAGCAGCGGCTGCGCGGCTTCCTCGACGCCTGGTCGGCCGCGCTCAAGGCCCGCGGCGTCGATCACCAGATCGTCTCCACCGCCACGCCCTACAACCAGGCGCTGGAGCGATATATCTTCAACCGTGCAAGCATGACGTGAGAGCCGCGAAGACACGAAGCCTGCACGAAGGAAGACAGCAAAGGCAAATGAGGAAGCCAGGAATGCAGGAAAGGAAAGGGTTGTATTCCGCAGTGGCCGCCACATCCGCTTGCGTAAAGCCGGGACCGGTGGTCCCGGGGCATCGGCACGTGGCGATCGAACACCACGGGCCATCCGCGGCCCATCGGCCTTCGGCCGGCGCTCGACGGCGATCCGTGCCACGATCCGATCGCGCGCCGCTGCCGATCCACAGCCGCCACCCCGGGACCACCGGTCCCGGCTTTATACCGGACGCGGCCCTTCGCGCCATCGTGGCTGACCGGGGACGCCCATGACCCTCGCGTTTCTCTCCTTCGCCGCCCCCGTCATGCTCGCAGGCCTGGTCCTGCTGAGCCTGCCGGTGATCGCGCATCTGCTCAACCGCCGCGCCCGTCGGCAGGTCGTCTTTCCCAGCGTCGTGCTGCTGATGGAGGCGTGGGCCAACCAGTCGCAGCTCTTCCGCCTGCGCCGGCTGATCCTGCTGCTGCTGCGCTGCCTGGCGATCGCGCTGATCGTGCTGGCGTTCGCCTGGCCGATGTGGGTCGAGAGCGAGGCGGCGACGGCCACGGGCGACGACAGCGCGGCCATGGTCCTGCTCGTGGACGTCAGCGCCTCGACCGGGCAGGAGGTGCGCGGCGTCTCGGCCATGTCGTCGCTGCGCGCCGCCGCCGGCCGGGCCGTCGACGGGCTGCTCTCGGGCGCGGACGTGGCCAACGTCGTGCACGCCTCGGCCAGGCCCGCGCCGGTGTTCGCCTCCATGACCGCCAACCTCCAGGCGGTGCGGCAGGAGCTGGCCACGCTCGAGCCCACCGCCGAGCGCGCCGACTTCGTCTCCGCCTTCGCCGTCGCCGGCGAACTGCTGGCCGGCCACGCCGGCCCGCGGCACCTGGTCGTGTTGACCGACCTGCAGGCGACCAACTGGCAGGCCGTGCCCGAGCGGCTCGCTTCCACCCAGCCGCTGCCGGCCGACACGCGCCTGACGCTAGTCGCCCTCGACGCCCCGGCCCAGGCCAACGTCGCCCTGGCCCGCCCCGCCGTCGAGCCCGCCCAGCCGGTGCTCGGCCAGCGCGTCACCGCCTCCGTCGAGCTGGCCAACTTCGCCGACCACGACCAGACCGTGCAGGTGGAGCTGCTCATCGACGACGAGCCGACCGACGCCCGCAGCGTCTCGCTCGAGCCCTGGCAGCGCCAGACCGTGCCCTTCGAGCTGACGCTCAATGAGCCCGGCCCGCGGCGCGTCAGCTTCGCCATCGGCGACGACGCCCTGGCCATCGACAACCGCGCCCACGTCGTCGTCCGCGTCGCCGAGCGCGAGCGCATCGTCGTCGTCGGCGACGACAACCCGCACGAGCTCGGCTCCGTCAGCTATTTCCTCACGCGCGGCCTGGCCCCGCACCTGGACGACCGCAACCGCTACGCCGTCGACCACATCGCCGCCGCCGAGCTGCGCCCG
>SLDI01000307.1:0-11260 GCA_007125385.1 Phycisphaeraceae bacterium
CGTGGCGGGGGTGGCGGGCAGGTGGAGGTTACCGAGGCCGCGCTCGCCTTGGTCGCGGGCGTAGACGATGTCAGGGATGATGGTGGGGTTCATGGGCAAGAGCATAAGGCAAGCTCGCGGCGACGGGAACGGGCGCGGAGCGGGCATGATCCGCGGCCGGGGGCGCGGGTAGAATGGGCCGGGGCTGAGGCTGGGAGCAAGGGGCTGGCCATGGCGCGACTGCATCTGGGCATCCTGGGCACGGGCAACATTGCACGCCAATTCGCCGACGCCGTGGCCGAGTCGCGGCGCTGTCGCCTCGCGGCCGTGGGCTCGCGCAGCGAAGGCGCGGCCGAGGGCTTCGCCGAGGAGTTCAGCATCGCCCGGGCGCACAGCAGCTACGAGGCGCTGCTGGCGGACGACGCCGTCGAAGCGGTGTATGTGTCGCTGCCCAACAGCCTGCATCATGAGTGGACGCTGCGGGCGCTGCGCGCGGGCAAGCACGTGCTGTGCGAGAAGCCGCTGGCGACGAGCGTGGCGGAAGTCGAGGAAATGTTCGACGTGGCGCAGCAGTGCGGCCGGGTGCTCGTCGAAGCGTTTCTTTATCGTTCGCATCCGTTGACGCACGCGGTGATGCAGCGCGTGCGCGACGGGGCGATCGGGCAGCTCAAGCTCATCCGCACGAGCTTCTGCTTCCGCACGCGTCAGGTGGCGAGCAACATCCGTTTCGACCCGGAGCTGGCCGGCGGGGCGCTGATGGACGTGGGGTGTTATTGCATCAGCCTGTCGCGGCTGCTGGCGGGCGGTGAGCCGGACCAGGTGTCGGTCGCGGCGCACGTGCATGAGACGGGCGTGGATGAGCGCGCGGTGGGCACGATGCACTTCCCCGGTGGCGTGCTGGCGTGCTTCTCGTGCGGGATGACGGTGCAGACGAACAACACGGCCTACATCTGCGGCGAGGAGGGCTACATCGAGGTGCCCGTGCCGTGGAAGCCGCCGATGCACAAGGCGCGGTACGTCGTCGCGGCGATGACGCCGCCGCGGCAGGACGGCGGGGGCACGGCGCCGCCGCGGCAGGTGTTCGAGGTGGACGCGGCGCGGCCGGCGTTCGCGCTCGAGGCCGACGACTTCGCCGCCGCGGTGCTGGACGGCGCCGAGCCGGCGGTGAGCCGGGACGATTCGCTGGGCAACATGCGCGTGCTGGAGACGATGCGTCAGCAGGTGGCCGGGGCGGAGTTCCGTGTGCCCGACGCCGGTTGAAGCGACGGCGACGGGGCACGGGCCGGGTCTCCCGGCGGTGGGGCGGGCTGGGGTTATTCCTGCACGTTTCCGCTCACGGCAGGCTGTCTCGTGAGATAGGATGCGCCGTGAACCATTCCCCAGAAGGGAGCGCTGCCGCATGACGCGGCGGGCGCGCCTGGTGAACCGTGGCGGATGTGCGTCGTGTCGCCGGCCCACGGCAACGGGAGCACGGGTAAGACAACTCCTGACAAGACCAACGCCGCCGCCCCTTCGGGCGGGGGCGGAGCAAGTGGTGGTGCGGGTGAACATTGCCAACCGCTGACAAGCGATAGCGAAGTGACCGGGGTGGGACTCGAACCCACGACCAGCGGCTTAAAAGGCCGATGCTCTGCCAACTGAGCTACCCGGTCGCGTCGGGCCCGGAGCCACGGGCAACTCTAGCATACATCAACGACGCCTTCCCAGCGGCGGACAAGGCGAGCCGGCTTGGGCGCGGCCGGCGTGACGGAAGCGGCCGTGCCAGGCCCGGGGCCACGGGCGTCAACCGGCGGTGAGCTCGAAGGCGGGTGGGCCGGCCGCGGTGGAGAAGAAGATGGCGTCAGCGGCGTCGGCGGGATGAGCGCGGACGTGCTCGCGCTGCCAGGCGCTGATGAAGCGGTCGATGTCGGTGCGGGGCACGAGCGCCCAGACGCTGCCACCGAACCCGGCGCCGAACGCGGAGGCGGCGACGGCGCCGAGCTCGCGGGCGCTGCGGGCCAGCGAGATGGTCTGCGGAACCTGGTTGGCCAGCTGCCGCTCGGCGAGCTGCTGTGAGCGGTCGACGAGCCGGCCCAGGCGGTGCAGGTCGCCGGCGAGCAGCGCATCGCCGACGCCGGGGACGATCCGCGCGCTCTCGGCGTGGAAGTGCTCGAAGCGCTGCAACAGCTTGGGAGCGTCGGCCAGCATCTCGCGGATGCGCTGTGGGGGTACGTGGCGCAGCGTTGCCCCCAGGTGCGGGTCGTCGCGGCTGAGCGCCTTGTTGCAGCGCTCGAGGGCAGCGCGGGCGAGGCTGGCGGCGTCGTTGTATTGCGTGCGCGCGCTGCCGGTCTTCTCGGCGTGCGTGCCGCTGAAGGCGACGACGAGGCCGAGGCGCTCGGGCAGGGGGATTCGCCGCTCGATGCGCACGGGTCCGTAGGCGAACTGGGTGAGCGTGCCGGCTTCGCTGGCGATGATGGCGGCGTGATCCTGGCAGCCGCCGAGCGTGCCCACGCCGCGGTCGCCGGGGAGGTTGGCGAAGCCGTTGCCGTTCTCGATGCAGCCGAGGTAGCCGGCCAGCGCGGGCAGGTCGGGCAGATCGCGTTGGAAGGCGTCGCTGGCGTGCAGCTCGTTGGCGCGGGCGAGCGCAAAGAACATCGCGGTGACCAGCGCGCTGGAGCTGCTCAGGCCCGAGGCGGGGGGCAGGTCGCTGGCGAAGGCGATGTCGCCGCCGCGCGTGGCGTCGGGGAAGTTGCGGGCGACGCGTCGGGCGACGGTCATGGGGTAGTTGGTCCAGCCGGCGGGGTCGGGAACGAGATCGGGGTCGAGTTCGAATTGTGCCCGGCCGCCGCCGTCGGCGCGGATGAGGTTGACGGTGCGGTCGTTGCGGGCGCGAACGAGCAGGCAGAAGCCGCGGTCGACGGCACAGACGAGGCTGCGTCCGCCGGCGTAGTCGACGTGCTTGCCGACGAGCTCGATGCGGCCGGGGACGAAGATGGCGGCGACGGTCACATCGGCGTCGAGGCCGGCGCTGGCGCCGAGGGCGTCGGCAGCCTGCTGAAAGAGCCGGGCCTTGGCGTCGGCGGCGTCGGCGAGGCCGGCGGCGGCGAGGCGCTGGCCCAGGGCGTGGCGATCGGCGCACGCGGCGAGCGTCAGTCTGCCGGCGGGAGGCGGCTGATCCAGGCGACGGATGGCGGTGTTGGTAAGTGAGCCGGCCATGCTTGCCAAGGCGCATGTTATCCGGATTCAGAGAAGGGCCTGGGCGTGGGGCGCTCTGCGACGGCGTGGACTCTGGCTGTAGGGTGGGTAGGGCGAAGCGATGGCCGCGGCACCGGCGGACGCCGGTAAACCCACCGGTTGCGGCGGGAATCCACGGCCAGCGTGGTGGGTTTACCAGTTCTCCGACACACCTCTATCCGGCGGCTGAGACGGGGCCGTTGAGGACGATGCCCAGGGCCAGGCCGACCCAGGACAGGACGAACAGCACTCCGCCGATGGCCGAGAGCTTCAGCAGCGACGCGTGGCCGGTGAAGGCGTAGATGTAGAGCAGACCCGGGAACAGCAGCGTGCCCAGGGCGAAGCCCCACCCGGCGGCGGGGATGAGCGGGTGGTGCAGGTGGGCGAGCATCAGGGCGACGAGGATCATGGCGGTGGCGTGGGCCAGGTGGTAGCGCATGCCCACTTCGAGCATGGTCAGGCGGGCCGGGGCCAGGCGGTTGGCCAGGACATGGGCCCGCGCCCCGCCCACGGCGACGGCGACGGCGGCGGACAGGGCGCCGAGGAAGAGCAGCGGCAGATGCATGGGCGGGGCTCCGGCAGGGTTAATCGCTTTGTTTTGAAGCCGTTAGCGGCATATCCAAATCATCTGATTTAGTGGCCTTATTATCCTATATTAACCTCCGCCGCATCCCTCCGTCAAGGTCAAGCCCGCAGATCGGCCGTGGCGCATCGGGTCTGGCGCTGCCGGTGATCCGGCGATCGACGCGGTTATACTCGCGGCTCAACGGCCGATTACCAGGGCATGGGATCATGCAGCGAATCCCCTACGAGACGATGGTGGCCGAGTTCAAGCGGGTGCTGACGGGCGTGGGCTTTGCCGACGCGGACGCGGCGACGCTTGCGCAGGTCTTCGCGGACAACTCCTGCGACGGCGTGCCCTCGCACGGGCTGAATCGCTTCCCCGGGTTCGTGCGCGCGGTGCGTGCCGGGCGTGTCGATCGCGACGGCCGGGCGCGGTGCGTGGCGTCGCTGGGCGCGCTGGAGCAGTGGGACGGCGAGCGGGGCCCGGGCGTGCTCAACGCCCGCGCGTGCATGGGCCGGGCCATCGCGATCGCGCGCGAGCAGGGCATGGGCGGCGTGGCGCTGCGCAACACCAGCCACTGGATGCGTGGCGGGACGTACGGCCTGCAGGCGGCCGAGGCCGGGTGCGTCGGCGTGTGCTGGACGAACACGACGCCGCTGATGCCGCCGCACGGCGGGGCGGAGAAGCGCCTGGGCAACAACCCGCTGGTCATCGGCGTGCCCGTGGCCGGCGGCGATCACGTGGTGCTGGACATGGCGATCAGCCAGTTCTCCGGCGGGCGCACGGCCATCCACCGGCGCAGCGGCGAGCCGTTTCCCGTGCCCGGCGGGTACGACGCGGCCGGCCAATTGACCACCGACGCCGCGGCCGTCGAGCGCATGCTGCCGGTGGGCTACTGGAAAGGCTCGGGCCTGGCGCTGTGCCTGGACCTGGTCGCGGCGCTCGTCGCCGGCGGGCAGACGACGGCGGAGCTGTCCAGGCAGGGGCACGAGGCGGGCGTGTCGCAACTGTTCATCGCCTTTGACCTGGCGCGGCTGGGCTCGGTGGACGCGGCGCTGGCGATGGTGGACGCGTCGCTGGCGGACCTGGCCTCGGCCGAGCCGCTGCCGGGGGCGCGTGTGACCTATCCGGGCCAGCGCGCGGCCGAGCGACGGCGCATCAACCGGCGCGAGGGCGTGCCGGCGGACGAGGAGTATTGGCAGCAGGTGCTGGAGTTGTAGCTGTTAGCTGTTAGCTGTTAGCTGTTAGCCCTTAGCTGTTAGCTGGGCGGCTCACGGCTAAAGGCTAAAGGCTAACCGCTAACCCCCATGCAAAGGTAAGGCAATGAGCACCATTGAAGACGTGTTGCAGTCCAAGGGCCTGGAGCTGCCGGCGGCGCCGAAGCCGGCCGGGGCGTACGTGCCCGTGGTGCGCACGGGTGATCTGCTTTTCGTGGCCGGGCAGTTGCCGCTCAAGGACGGCGAGCTGCTGGCCAGCGGGCCCGTCGGCGCGAGCGTGACGATCGAGCAGGCTCAGCAGGCGGCGGCGCAATGCCTGCTCAACGGCCTGGCGATCGTGCGCGGCGAGCTGGACGGCGACCTGTCGCGCGTCCGGCGCATCGTGCGCATCGGCGTGTTCGTGCACTGCGAGGCGGGCTTTGCCCAGCAGCCCCAGGTCGCCGACGGGGCGAGCGAGCTGGCGGTGGAGCTCTTCGGCGAGCGCGGGCGCCACGCGCGGGCAGCGGTGGGCGTCAACGCCCTGCCGCGCAACGCCAGCGTCGAGCTGGAGCTGGTTGTCGAGGCGGGGTAATACGCATTCCACTTCAATCTCAGGCGTGAATGCAATGTAGGGTGGGTAGAGCGAAGCGAAACCCACCAGGTTTGCCGAGGGTCCACGACGCTCGCGGTGGGTTTCGCTTCGCTCTACCCACCCTACATCAATGCCTCGCCCGGCGGATCGTGGCCCGAGCCGGGCCGCTCAATGCAGGAACAGGCGCAGCCCCGTGATGGCCATGACCATCGCGTGCTCGTCCGCGGCGGCGATCACGTCCGCGTCGCGCTTGGATCCGCCGGCCTGGGCGACGTAGCGCACGTTGGACCGCGCCGCGCGGTCCAGATTGTCGCGGAACGGGAAGAACGCATCGCTGCTCAGCGCCACGCCCGGGTACTGCTTGAGCCATTCCGCCCGTTCCTCGGCCGTGATCGGCTCGGGCGGCTTGACCAGCCGCTCGCACAGCCCGTCGCGCTCGGCGGTGGTCAGCTCGTACCAGCGCAGCAGCGTGTCGACGACGTTGACCTTCTCCGAGCGCGGGATCCCCTCCTTGAACTGAAGGTCGATGGCCTTGGGATGCTGCGTCAGCGCCCAGCGGTCGAACTTGTCGCACGCCAGGCGCGTGCACGCGATGCGCGACTGCTGCCCGGCGCCGACGCCCACGGCCTGGCCGGCGTAGCCGACCGCGATTGAGTTGGACTGCGTGTGCTTGAGCGTGATCGTCGCCACCAGCAGCGACTCGGCCGCGTCGTCAGGCAGGTCGCGGTTGCTCGTGACGATGTTGCTCAGGAGGTTGCGATCGATCACGGCCGTGTTGGCGTCCTGCTCCAGCGTCAGGCCGAACTCCGTCCGCGCCTCGACGCCGGTCGGCTGGTAGTCCGGGTCCATCTGGAGCATCACGTAGGAGCCGGTTTTCTTGGCGGCGAGGATGTCGCGGGCGTCGTCGTCGTAGGCCGGGGCGATGATCCCGTCGGAGACCTCGGGCTTGATCAGGCCCGCCAGCGTCGCGTCGACGCGGTCGGACACGGCGATGAAGTCGCCGAACGACGCGACGCGGTCGGAGCTGCGGGCCTTGGCGTAGGCGGTGGCGAGGGGCGAGAGCTCGGCGGCCTCGGGGATGAAAAACGCCTGCCGAAACGTCTCGCCCAGCTCGCCGGCGACGGCGGCCCCGGCCGGTGAGACGTGCTTGAAAGACGCGGCGGCGGGCTTGTTCAGCGCGCCTTCAAGCTCGCGCACGAGCTGCCAGCCCCGCAGCGCGTCGAGAATGTTGATGAAGCTGGGCTTGCCGTTGACGACGGTCAGCGGGCCCGGCTCGTCGGGATGCGTGACGCGGGCGAAGGTCTGGTTCGGGTTCAGGCCGTACTTGAGCTTGATTTCCATTGGCGGACGCTCCCTCGGGCGGGCGGGGTCGCGGTGGCGGGGCCGGCGGGCCATGGTAGCACGGCGCAGGCGCCTGCCCGCGCGTGCCAGGCGTCGACGGGCATCGAAGCCGCGGCTCGGCGACGGCCGACCGTTTGCCAGCGGCGCGGCGCGCAAGTAAACTCGCCGCGCGCCTCTCGCGAAGGGCCTGCCGATGCCCAGGTTGACGCTATTGACGGTTGTGCTGGTCGGGCTGGTGGTTGGCGGTTGCGACACCGCCGGCCCGCCGCGGCTGCTGTACAGCGATGACGGGCAGTACCTGCCGCCGCAACAGGCGGCGGGGCTGGTGCCGCAGCTCGAGCCGGCGATCCCCGACGTGCCGCTGCCGGTGGGCTTCAAGCTGCTGCGCGATCGGGGGCACGTGGAGGTCACGGGCGCCGGGCGATCGGTGCACCACGTCTACCAGGGCCGGGGCAAGCAGGCCGAGGCGGTGGGGTATTTCCGGCAGACGCTGCGCCGGCATGGCTGGCAGCGGGTGAGCCCGCCGTTCGAGGAGGAGGACGGGAGCATGCGCCTGGCCTACAGCAACGGGCGGGAGCGCCTGGACATCCACCTTGTCGAGCGGATCCAGCGTCTGACCATCGACGTGCGCATCGAGCCGGCGGACATGGCCCGGGCCTCGCCGGGCCGCTAAAATGCCCGGCTCGGCGCTGCCGGCCGCTGCATCCGCCCGCCAATCCGCACGATAAAGGGTCACATGGACAGCCAGGAAAGACACGAGCTCAAGGAAAACGACCTCGCCGAGTTCTTCCAGAACTTCGGCGAATGGTGGAGCCGCTGGGGCAACACGGTGCTGATCATCTTCGTGATCGTCGCCGGCTCCTTCGCCGCCTACCGCCTGGTCAACTACCGCACCGAGACCCGGCACGAGACCGCCTGGACCGAGCTGGCCAACGCCGCCACGGCCGCCAACTACATGGAGGTGGCTGCGGCGCACCAGGACCCGGCGGTGCAGGCGCTGGCCTACCTGCGGGGGGCGGACCTGTACCTGGCCCACGCCCGCCGGCCCGAGGACGCCCCGCCGCTGCCGGCACGCAGCGAGGAGCTGCCCCCGCCGGTCGACCCGGAGATGGCCCCCGACGACGCCGCCGACCGCGCCGAGCGAGCCTATGAGCGCGTGCTGGAGCTGGCCGAGGAGCGCACCTACCACGTCAACGCCCTGCTGGGCCTGGCGGCGGTGGCGGAGACGCGGCAGGCGTGGGACGACGCCCGCGGCTACTACGACCAGGCCGAGGAGCTCGCCGGCGAGCAGTTGCCCGGGCTGGCGGCGACGGCGCGGCAGCGTCGCGATCTGCTGGTGAACCTGCGTCAGCCGGTCGTTTTCGCCCCCGAGCGGGCGCGGGCGCCGCTGCCGGCGATCGACGAGTTCGACCTGGGCGACCTGATGGACTGGGACCGCCCCGCGCCGCTGTCGCCGGCGGAGGGCGCTGACGAGGCGGAGCCGGGCGAGGAGCCGGCTCAGGCGCAGGAGGTGGACCTCGAGCAGTTGCTGGCGCCGGAGCCGGAGGCTGACGGCGACGCGGAGCCGGACGCCGGCGAGGCCGAGCCTGCCGAGGCGGCCGACGAGCAGTAGGCGGGAACGGTTCCGGTCGCAGGGTGGTGTGCGGGCTCTGCAGCCCCTTTGCCCGATCGCCCGCGGCAGCCGCCTTCGGCGTGCTGTGTGGCACCCGCGGCCCGGTACGTCCGCCCATGTCCACATCCGACACTCCCTTCGAGGCTGACGAGCAGGCCCTGGCCGACGCCCTGGAGGCGGAGTCGGGTCACGAGCACGTGCAGTACCGCCTCTCGCGCGACGCCAAGCATCGCCTCGACAAGTACTTGCAGAACCGTCTGCGGCACGTCAGCCGGCATCAGATCCAGAAGCTGATCAACGCCGGCGGGGTGCGCGTCAACGACCGGGTCGCCAAGGCGAGCACGCGGCTGAAGCAGGACGACGTGGTGGACGTGATCCTGCCGCCCAAGCCCGCGCGCGAGCTTCAGCCCGAGCCGATGGACCTGGACGTCCTCTACGAGGACGAGGGCTTTATCGTGCTCAACAAGCCGGCCGACCTGATCGTCCACCCGGCGCGGGGACAGCTCTCGGGCACGATGCTCAACGGCCTGGCGCACCACTTCCAGCAGCAGGCCGCCGGGGCGCTTTCCAGCGTCGGGCGGCGCGAGGCCCGGCCGGGCATCGTCCACCGGCTGGACAAGAACACGACGGGCGTGATCGTGGTCGCCAAGCAGGATGAGCCGCACTGGCAGCTCGCGAGGCAGTTCGAGGAGCGGTCCAATCTCAAGGCCTACCTCGCGGTGGTCCACGGCTGCCCGGAGCCGCCCGGGGGTGCGGTCGAGGCGCCGATCGGCAAGCACCCGACGATCCGCGAGGCCATGGCCGTCCGCCACGACTCGGCCGCGAAGCACGCCGTGACGCTCTACCGCGTGCGCGAACGGTACCGTGGGTACAGCCTGGTGGAGCTGGAGCTGAAGACCGGGCGCACGCACCAGATCCGCGTGCACATGAGCTACATCGGGCACCCGATCGCCGGGGACCTGGTGTACGGCGGCGAGCCGGTGGGCCTGGCGGAGATCGAGCACCCGCCTCACCCGGCCGGGGCGCGGGCGCACCTGAGCTACGCCCGCGACAAGGCCGAGGGCGAGCGGCTCGAGGCCGCCTCGGCCGCGCGCCCGGACATGCTGATGTACACCCCCGCCCTGCACGCGGCGCTGCTGCGACTGGTGCATCCGGCCACGGGCAGGCAGATGACGTTTACCGCCCCGGTGCCGTCGCCGATGCGCGACGTGATCGACGCGTTGCGGCGGCATCGCGAGCCGGGCCCGGTCGTCGAGCAGGGCTGGCACGTGGACCTGGCCGCGGCGATGCCGTGAGCTGCGCGTCAGCGGCTGATGCGTTCGGCTGGCGCCTGCCCACGAGGCTGGGGCCGCGGTACAATGGCCGCCTGTCTGCGCCAGCGGAGCGTCCGTCCATGCCTGACGCCGGAGCCTCATCGCCTGCCGCAAGCCGAGCCGGCTTCACGCTGGTGGAGTTGCTGGTGACGATCAGCATCATCGCGCTGCTGCTGGCGATCCTGCTGCCGGCGCTGGCCGCGGCGCGTGACCGTGCGCGGTCGATGATGTGCCGCTCGCACCTGCGCCAGATCGCGATGGCGTTCGAGATCTACGGCGAGGAGCACCAGGGCGTCTGGCCGAGGCCGTACCGCGCCGCTGGCGGCGGCGTCAGCCAGGACTCGTCCTGGCACCGCGACGAGATCTTCCCGGTGATCTACCCCACGGCCAGGCCCCGGCCGCACTGGCGCGCCACCTTCGACGAGTCGATCTTCCGCTGCCCGAACTGGGCCCACTCCGCGGTATCGCTGCCCGCCGGGCCGTTCACCCCCGGCGACGAGGAGTACGATCGCCGCAGCTACGGCATGAACGGCATGCTGCCCGACGCCAAGGATCAGGCGCACGTGCCGCACCCGTGGTGGCGCTACAAGGACCGGCACCAGGTCAAGCGTCCGGCGCGGACGCTGCTGCTGGCCGACAGCCTCACGCCCTGGCTGGCGGTGGTGCATGTCGACTCGGTTCCGGTGCTGCGGCTGGCCGCGCGCCGCCACGCCGGGCAGGTCCACGTCGTGATGGCGGACCTGAGTCTTCGGCCGATGAGCCCGGACGACATGCCCCTGACGCCCGATACCGAGGCGCTGCGGGTGTTCTGGCAGGGGATGGATCAGTAGGAGGGCATGCCATGTCGACTTCCCGGGAGCCGGTCATGCCCACCGACGCGCCGCCCGAGGTGCAGACGCCTTCGCCGCCGCTCAGCCGCGACGAGCACCTGCTGGCGTTCGTGCGCGAGCATGAGGCGCGGTGCCCGCTGTGCGACTACAACCTGCGCGGATTGAGCCGGCCGACGTGCCCGGAGTGCGGGCAGGAGCTGAAGCTGGACGTGCGGCTGGCGGAGCCGTATCTGGCGGCGTGGGTGACGCTGGTGGTGGCGTTGAGCCTGGCGGCGGGGCCGGGGGCAATGTTCATCCTCATGTCGGTGATGCACGGGCCGCCGGGCGGGCCGTGGTACCGTGTGCTCATCATGCCCTATGCGGTGGCGGCGATCCCGCTGCTGATCGTTGCCCTGTTCGCCCGCCGGCGGGTTTGTCGGCTGCCCCGGCCCGCGCAATGGCTGCTGGCTTTGGCCCCCGTCTTCATGGGCGTGCTGATGCTGGTGTGGACGTTCGCCTACCGGATGATCTTTTAGCACCCTGGTTTGAATGCCATGAACTTAAGCTGCAAGCCCTTGTGACATCAGCATCTTACGCAGCTCCGCGCGTGGGCGATTCATCAGCGGATACGACTTCGCCC
>SLDI01000166.1:0-2975 GCA_007125385.1 Phycisphaeraceae bacterium
CGCCGAACCACCCCCGCCGGCGGCCCCAGCCGCTTGCGGCTTCGCGAAGCGGTCCGCAGGGGGGTGGCGCGGTTCGGTAAGTCGCACCGTTTCGCGAAGCCGCAAGCGGCGTGCGCGCGCTCGGCGCGCCCGCGGTTGTGGTATATTCCGGTCCGAATAACCCGCACCGGAGCGCCCCACCGTGCAAGAGCACCGCATCCTCCTGCCCACCGCCGAGATCCCCCACGCCTGGTACAACCTCTCCGCCGAAATCCCCGAGGGGGTCGACGCCTACCGCCACCCCGGCACCGGCGAAGCGCTCGCGCCCGACGACCTGCGCCCGCTCTTCGCCCCGGCGCTGATCGAGCAGGAGTTCTCCATTGAGAAGTGGATCGCCATCCCCGACCCGGTGCGCGAGATGCTCTCGCTCTGGCGGCCGACGCCGCTGATCCGCGCCCTGTCGCTGGAGAAGCACCTGGGCACGCCGGCCCGCATCTACTACAAGAACGAGGCCGTCAGCCCCGCCGGCTCGCACAAGCCCAACACCGCCGTCGCGCAGGCCTACTACAACAAGATCGCCGGCATCACGCGCCTGGCCACCGAAACCGGGGCCGGGCAGTGGGGCTCGAGCCTCGCCTTCGCCTGTTCGCTGCTCGAAGGCCTGGCGTGCAAGGTCTACATGGTCAGGGTCAGCTACGAGCAGAAGCCCTACCGCCGCTCGCTCATGCAGCTCTGGGGCGCCGACGTCGTCGCTTCGCCCTCGCCCGACACCGCCACCGGCCGCGCGGCGCTGGAGAAGGACCCCGAGTCCTCCGGCTCCCTGGGCCTGGCGATCAGCGAAGCCGTCGAGGACGCCGCCTCCCACGACGACACCAACTACACCCTCGGCAGCGTGCTCAACCACGTCGTCCTCCACCAGAGCGTCATCGGCCTCGAGACGCAGAAGCAGCTCAAGCTCGTCGACGAGACCCCCGACGTCATCATCGGCTGCGCCGGCGGCGGCTCCAACCTCGCCGGGCTCGTCTTCCCCTTCGTCGAGCAGGTCATGGCCGGCCGGGGCCCGCGCCTCGTCGCCGTCGAGCCCAGCGCCTGCCCGACGCTGACCCGCGGCAAGTACGTCTACGACTACGGCGACGCCATCGGCCTCGCCCCCATGACCCGCATGTACAGCCTCGGCCACGGCTTCATGCCCGCGGGCATCCACGCCGGCGGCCTGCGCTACCACGGCATGAGCCCGCTCGTCTCCGCCCTGCGCCACCGCGGCCTGCTCGAGGCCGTCGCCGTCCAGCAGCTCGACGCCTTCGCCTCGGCGGTGCTCTTCGCCCGCACCGAGGGCATCTGCCCGGCGCCCGAGGCCTCCCACGCCATCCACGCCGCCATCGCCGAGGCCAACCGCTGCAAGGACACCGGCGAGCAGAAGTGCATCGTCTTCGGCCTCTCCGGCCACGGCCACTTCGATCTGGGCAGCTACGACCGCTACCTCAAGGGCGAGATCGACAACTTCGACCTGCCCCAGCAGACCCTGGACACCGCCCTGGCGGACCTGCCCGCCCAGCCCGCGGAGGCGGCGACCTGAGAGCATGTGTGAGAAGTCATTTCGGGGGGGCACACAGCGCGCCGACGGCTGCTGTGTGCGATCAACAGTGGATGGCCGCAACACACAGCACCCTTCTCACACCCTTCCCCTTCGCGGTGAAGTTGGCAGTCCGCAGGCCGGGGCCGACAATACGGCCATGCCCGAGCCGATCCTCATCCACCTGCACATTCCCAAGAACGCGGGCACGACGCTCAGCCGGATGATCAAGCTGCGCCTGCTGCTGCGCCCGCCGACCAACCTGCTGCACCACAGCCAGACGCTCGGGCTCTACAACGTGGGCAACTACCGCCGGCGGCTGGGGCGCATCGACGCCCTGAGCGACCGCGCCAAGGCCCGCATCCGCTTCTTCGAGGCCCACGCGGGCTTCGGCCTGCACGGGTCGCTGCCTCGCCCCGCCCGCTACATGACCATGCTCCGCGAGCCGACCAGCCGCGTGCTCTCGGTCTACAGCTTCCGCAAGCAGATGGGCCGGATCCCCGCCGACATGCCGCTGAGCGAATTTCTCGAGCATGACGACGTCCACCGCGTCTGGTGGATCGACAACGCCCACGTCCGCTACCTCGCCGGCGAGCAGGGCGACATCCTGGACGTGCCGCTGGGCCAGTGCCAGCCGCACCATCTCGAGACCGCCAAACAGCGGTTGGCCGAGGAGGTCTTCTTCTTCGGCCTGGTCGAGCGCTTCGACGAGTCGGTCTGCCTGCTGTTTCGCGCCCTGGGCTGGCGGCCGGCGACCTACGTCACCGGCAACGTCACGCAGCGCCGCCTGGCCATGGAGGAGGTCGACGAAGCGACGCGGCGGCGCATCGTCGAGCTCAACGCCCTGGACATCGAGCTGCACCGCTTCGCCTGCGAGCTGTTTGAGCGGCGCGTCGCCCAGGCCGGCCCCACCTTCGCCGACGAGGTGGCCGCCTACCGCCGCCGCGTCGCCCGGGCCCAGCGGCTGGTCCGCCCGCTCGCCCTGCCCCTGTTCAACGCCTGGCGCTTCGTCACCCGCGAGCGGGCCGGACAGGCGGAGCAACCAGGGGTGCATACGCCAGCACGGTGAGGGCGCGGAGCCGGGTTCGGGCAGAGGCGTGGCGGCCCTCACCGCGCGACGTGTTCCAGCAGCTCGCCGGGCTCGTGGATGATCGCGTCGGCCCCGTGCTCGCGCAGCTCCGCCTCGTCGCGGAAGCCCCAGGTCACGCCGACCGTGAACATGCCCGCGCCCGTGCCGGTGAGCATGTCGGCGGCGGTGTCGCCGACGTAAAGCCAGTGATCGGCGGGGATTGCCAGCTCATAGGCGATCGCCAGGGCCGCCGCGGGGTCGGGCTTGAGCGGCTTGCCGGGCTCGTCGCCCTGCACGGCCTGGAACGGCCAGCCACTCAGCGCGGTTGAGGCGATTCGGCAGACCGTATCGTGC
>SLDI01000686.1:0-2952 GCA_007125385.1 Phycisphaeraceae bacterium
GCATCAGCCCGGCCGTGGCCCAGCCGAAGTAGAGCGGAAAGTGCTGCGTGAGCATCTCGCCCATCATCGGCGCCCGGTGGGCCATCTGCTCCAGCCACCGGCCCTGGTAGGCGGCGACCTCCGCCTGCGTCTCGGCCGCCGGCACCACCTCCGCCATGCCCGTGCCGTCCAGCGCCACGCCCAGGGCGATCAGCAGCAGCCAGCCCGCCGACACCAGGTAGGACGCCACGCCCAGCAGCAGTTGAAGAAGCGGCCGCACGCGCCACAGCAGGTACACCACCATCCCGGACAGCGCATACACCGTCAGGATGTCGCCGTACCAGATCAGGAACCCGTGGGCCAGCCCGATGATCAGCAGCCACGTCATGCGCCGGTAATGCACCGGCCCCGGCCGCGCCCCCCGGCTCGCCTGCCGCTGCGCCATCAGCACGATGCCCGCGCCGAAGAGCATCGAGAAGATGGCGATGAACTTGCCGGCGAAGAAGACGTGGCTGAGAAGCCAGACGAGGAAGTTGACGCCATGCAGGTCCCCCCAGGCCGTGGGGTCGATGTACGCCGCCAGGGGCATCGAAAAGGCCTGGACGTTCATGACGAGGATGCCCAGGATCGCCAGGCCGCGCAGCGTGTCGAGCGCATCGATGCGCTGCGCGGCGGCGGTGGGCCCGGCGAGCTCGGCAGGGGGGCTGGCCATCAGTGCGGCCCATGGTACGGGCAAAGCCCGGCAACGGAGCGGCCGGCGGCCAGTGACAATGCCCGAAGGCCCTCAGGCCGTCACGTACTGACAAGGTCGCGCCACCAGTGGCACCCAACCCACCGTGGCGTGCGTCTGCGACAAATCTGAGGTGCACCCCCAGTGGCATCCGTGCTCAGGCGTTTTCGGACGGAGTCTATTGACCTTTGAATGGTTGGTTGACTCGGGTTGGCCTCACTCAGGGCGCCACGGCTTCACCGCGAAGCGGCAAGCCGTGCGATCGGCGACAACCGCACGGCTTGCCCTTCGGGACAAGCCGTGGCACCCCCACTGATGCGGATTTCGAACGCAGCCTAACACTCCACGTCCTTGCCCTCACTGCCGAACACCGCCAGACGTTGCTCCTGCGGGATCTGCGGCGCGCTGGCGCCGAGGTAGTGGAACTGCAGCGCCCGCCGGCGGCGATCGCTGTGGTTCGTCGGCGTGCCGTGCGGCAGGAGGCTGTCAAACAGCAGCGCCCCGCCGGGAGACATCTCGGCCACGACCGCCTCGCACCCCATCATCTCGGTGTCGCAGATCTGCCAGTCGCGGCGCTTGAAATGGATGACCGGCTCGCGGTGGCCGCCTTCGAGCAGGTGCATCGCGCCGTTGTCCGCGTCCACCTCGTCCAGCGCGATCCACACGCCGACGATGCGATGCTCCAGCGGCACGTTGAAGTAGGCGTGGTCCTGGTGCCAGGGCTTCTCGCGCCCGATGCGCGGCGGTTTGATCAGGGCCATGTCCTGGTGCAGGCGAGGCTCGTCGTTGATCAGTCGGCGCACCGCCGCGAGCAGCGGCGGATCGTGGGCCAGCGCGTTCAAACGCTCGTCATATTGCACGAAGTTGAAAAGCTTGCGGATGAGATCGCAGCGCTGGGCCTCGGTCAGCTCCTCGAGCCTGGCCTGCTGGGCGGCGGCCTCGTACATGAGCCCGTTGAACTGCTCGTTGCGTCCGGCGATCAGGTCCGCGAGTGCGGCGCGGGCGCGGTCGAGCTGCTCGTCGGACCAGAGCCGGTCGATCAGCAGGTAGCCGGTCTCGCGGTAGCGGGCGATGGCTGCGTCGTCCAGGGCCTCGAGGCTGGGGATGCCCGTGGCCCTGGCGGCGGCGACGTACAGCTCCGGATCGTGATCCCCGCCGGCTTCCGGATCGAAGCGCATCATGCGACACCTCCTTGCCTGAGCAGTTTATCCGCGGGCCGGGTCGGACGACACCCCCCCCGGGGGGAGGGGGCAGGGGCAGGGCAGTGCGACTGCCTTGCGTCAACGCAATGACGTGCCACCCGCGACGTCGGAACCACCCTCCCCCAGCCCCTCCCGGAGGGAGGGGGGCCGAGCCCGCTGGCGACGATCCTCGATACCATCTGCCCATGCAGCGCAGGACCATCACGCTCGCCGACCTGTCCATCGGCCCCGGCCAGCCGCTGGCGATTATCGCGGGGCCGTGCGTCGCCGAGTCGCGTCAGCTCTGCCTGGACGTCGGCGGGGCGGTGCGCGACCGCTGCCGGGCCCTTGGGCTGGGCTTCATCTTCAAGGCCAGCTTCGACAAGGCCAACCGCAGCTCGATCCACTCGCCGCGCGGCCCCGGGCTGGAGGCGGGCCTGGCGCTGCTGGCCGACGTCGCCCGCGAGCTGGCCGTGCCCGTGACCACCGACATCCACGAGCCGGGACAGGCCCCGGCCGCGGGCGAGGTGGTCGATCTCATCCAGATCCCGGCGTTCCTGTGTCGCCAGACCGACCTGCTCGCGGCCGCGGCGGCGACGGGGCGGGCGGTGAACGTCAAGAAGGGCCAGTTCCTCGCGCCCGCCGAGATGCGCAACGTCGTGGCCAAGCTGACCGAGGCCGGCGGCGACAAGGCGGGCATCATGCTCACCGAGCGCGGCACGTTTTTCGGCTACAACCGCCTGGTCAACGACTTCGTCGGGCTGGGCGACATGCTCGAGCTCGGCTGGCCGGTCTGCTTCGACGTGACGCACTCGACGCAGCAGCCGGGGGGGCAGGGCACACAGTCCGGCGGCCGACCCGAGCGGGCGGGGCTGCTGGCGCGGGCGGCGGTGGCGGCGGACGTCGACGCGCTGTTCCTCGAGACCCACCCCGAGCCTGGCGAGGCGATGTCCGACGCGGCGACGATGCTGCCGCTGGAGCGCACGCTGACGCTGCTCGACGAGCTGGCGAGCAGCCGCCGTTGAAGGTTGAGCACTTGATGCTCACAGCTCACCCCTTCGC
>SLDI01000205.1:0-11174 GCA_007125385.1 Phycisphaeraceae bacterium
ATCTGGTCCGCCTTCGCCTGCAGCCCGTGGCGCGCCAGGGCGGCGCTGGAGCCGCCGAAGGTGTTGGTGGTGATGATCCGGCAGCCGGCCTGGTGGTAGGCGCGGTGGATCTGCTCGATGGTGTCGGGGTGGTCGAGGTTCCATGCTTCGCCGGCGGTGGCGGTGGGCAGGCCGGCTTCGAGCAGTTGCGTGCCCATGCCGCCGTCGCAGAGCACCGGGCCGTGGGTCAGGCGGGTCATGAAATCCATCATCGCCGGCGGCTCTCATCAGCAAAAGATACGATCGGACCCTATGATACACTGAGTTGGCGGCCGGTGATCTTCCCGGGCCCTCGTCTCGCCCATCCCCGCCGTCAAGGCCTCCGCCATGACCGACTCGCCCGCCACCGCGCCGCGCCCCTACGAGCATCGCCTGTACCCCGGTGACCACGTCGACGCGCACGCCCACGGCCTGGGCGGGGACAGCGACCGCCAGCGGCTGCTCGACACCTTCGCCGGCCGACCCACCGACCGCCGGCCGACGCTGGAGTACCTCATCGACCGGCGCAACTGCGAGGCGATCCTGGGCAAGCCGGCCGCCAACTCCTGGCACCTCGAGGCCGGGGACTTCGTCGCCCTGGCACTGGCGATCGGGCAGGACGCCATTGGCGGGCCGGTCTTCGCCAAGCCCGCGTCGCTGTTCGGGCGGGTGCCCCGGGGCACGATGCGCAACCGGGCCGATCTGCGTCGGCTCAAGGCCGAGGGCGCGATCACCCCCATGCAGATCGACGAGCGGGCGCTGGAGCGTTTCCTCAAGGCCATCGAAGGCACGGGCCTGGGCCTGTGGCATCACCTCTCCGCCGGGTTGACGCAGGTGTATGAGGCGATGGGCCTGGAGGCGTTCGGCCTGTGCCTCTACGACGAGCCGGCGCTGCTCGACGAACTGCTGGACATGGCCATGGAGGAGAACCAGCGCGTGCTCGAAGCGTTGCTGGACTACCCGCTGAGCTTCATCCACGTCGGCGACGACCTGGGGCACAAGGGCGGGCTGCTGTTTCGCCCGCAATACCTGGCCGAGACGTGGATGCCCCGCCTGCGTCGTTGCATCGCGCCGGCGCGGCAGGCGGGCGTGCCGCTGACCTTCCACAGCGACGGCGACATCCGCGAGGTGATCCCGATGATCGTCGACCTGGGCTTCGTCTCGCTCAACCCCATCGAGCCCTACGGCATGGACATCGCCGAGCTGGCGCAGCGCTTCGGCGATCGGCTGACGCTCATCGGCAACATCGACGTGGCGGGGCCGCTGGCGTTCGGCTCGCCGGCACAGGTGCGTCAGGCGGTGCGCGATTTGCTTGAGCGTCTGCCGCCGAACACGCGGCACGTGGGGGCGACCAGCCACAGCGTGCTGGACGACATTCCGCCGCAGAACTTCCTGGCCATGGTCGCCGCATTCCAGGGGCGAGATCGGGTGCAGGACGTGAGCGCGGGCGATTGATGCTGCCGTTACCCCACCAGGGCCGTGAGTCATGCGTTGCAACGAATCAGAGCAGATCCCGGTGATAAATGGTGACTGGGCGTCGGCCCGAAGGCATCATGAGCGATGGTGGGCGCGCCGTGGACTCGTCTTCTGGATCACCGCACCGCGCGCCGGTGGCGGCGGGGCGCCTCAGCCGATCGATCCCGAGCAACGCTGGTACGACGCGGCCTATCGCTGTCGCGAGGCCGAGCATATGCTGACGAGCACATGGTACGGTGGCGACGCTTTCCCCATCGCGCGCGGCTGGAGCGCGGCGGGCGACCTGGGTGTGTTTCTCGGGGCGCGCGTCGAGCTGACCGACCACACCGTCTGGATGCACCCGACCCTTGAGGACGAGGCTGACGATGAGCAGTCGCCGATTCGCCTGGATCGAGAGAATCCCTGGCTTGCGCGGCACGTGCGCATGATCCAGGCGCTGGTCGAGGCAAGCCGGGAACGTTACCTCGTCGGCATGCCGGACCTGGTGGAGAACATCGATGTGCTCGCGTCGCTGCGCGGCACGGAGGCGCTGCTGCTGGACATGATGGATCGGCCGGCGTGGGTCGAGCGGCGGGTGTGGGAGATCAACGACGCATTTTTCGAGGCGTTCGAGCTGTTCTACAAGCTGGTGCGCGACCCGGCCGGGGGCAACAGCTTCGTCTTCAACCTCTGGGGCCCGGGGCGCACCGCCAAGGTGCAGTGCGACGCGTGCTCGATGTTCGGGCCCGCGGCGTTCCGCCGCTTCGTCAAGCCGGCGTTGACCCGGCAATGCCAGTGGCTGGACTACGCGATGTTTCACCTGGACGGCGAGTCGTGCCTGCCGAGCCTGGACGAGATCCTGGACATCGAGCCGCTGGACGCCGTGGAGTGGACGCCGTCGAAGCTGTCGGTCGGCGACAGCGGGGGGAATCCGCGGTGGCATGAGCTTTACCGCCGGATCCTCGCCGCGGGCAAGAGCGTGCAGGCGATCGGTGTCCGGCCCGAGGAGGTCATCCCCCTGCTCGACGCCTGCGGGCCGGAGGGGATGTTCATCACCTGTGCCGCCGCGAGCGAGGCCCAAGCGTGCGAGCTGTTGGAGCGGGTGGAGGCGTACCGATAGTGGCGGCACGGGACGCCCACTGGCGCAGAAGGATATGACCATAACCGCTGCGTGTCGCGATCGTCGCCCTCTCTCAGAAAGTGGCGGAATCACACCCGAAGCGCAACGGGGGGCAGCGGGACGCCCTCGGGCATACGACGACGTATCGCTATGACCGCGACGACAATCTGACGCTGCTCATCGATCCGACAGGTGGGACCTCCAACCTATGCCGCGGTCAGGGCGAGCCGTCATGCTACGGACAACGTGCTTTTAGCGGCTTTCTAACGGTGTCCTCATACTCGCGAGGTATATTCGCATCCGTTCACTGCGGACGCCAGCGTGGCATCCCGCTTTCGGGCTTAAGGAGTAGTCGATATGAGAGGTTGGGCAATGACATCATGGGTTGGGGCATTGAGCCTGTGCGTCGCGCTGACGGCGGCGGCGGAAGAGCCATCGCCGTACGCTGCGACCGCCGAGCCGGAGGCGACTCGCGACGGGTTCGACTTTCTGGCGTTCGAGCTCGTGTCGGACGGCATGCGGGCGGGATACGACCGCGGGTTTTTTCTGGAAGGCAACGATGGAGCGTTTGGGCTGGACATCGGCGGGCAGATGCAGTTCCGCTACCTGGCCAACTTTCGGAACAACCCGGATGATGGCGAGTCCACGACGACCGGGTTTCAGCATCGGCGCACCAAGCTGGGTTTCACGGGGCGGCTGGCGGATCCTGACATCCGCTTCCGCGTCCGTCCGGTGGTCAGCCGCAACGGCGGCGGCGTGAGCGTCGATGACGTGTGGCTCTCCTACGGCCTGACGGACGCGCTGACGATCAAGGCGGGCAGCTTCAAGCTGCCATTCACCCGCGAGACGCTGCTGAGCTCCACCCGCCTTCAGACCGTGGAGCGATCGTACGTCAACGCCCGGCTGGGCTTCGGACGGAGCACGGGCGTGGAGCTGGCGTACAACGATGGCGGGGCGATGCGGCTGGCGGCCATGTTCAGCGACGGGGCCACCAGCCACTTCGAAGGCTTCCAGAACACGCCGACGGACTACGCCCTGACCGCCCGCGCCGACGTCAAGCTCGCCGGCGACTGGAGCCAGGCTCGCGATTTCTCCGGCTACTCGGACCACGACTTCGGCGCGTTCGCCGGCGGCGCGGTGCATTACGAAGCAGGCAACACCGACAGCACGAGCGTCGACTACTTCAGTTGGACCGTCGACGGGTCCGTGTACATGCAGAACGTCGGCGTCTACGCTGCGGTGATCGGCCGGCATGACACCCGCGTCGCAAGCGGGGCGGCCAAGTTCGATGATCTCGGCTGGCTGGTGCAGGGGGGGTACATGATTGACGACCGGGTCGAACCCTTCGCCCGCTTCGAGCAGCTCATTCCCGACAGCGGCCGGGCCGGCGCCCACACCGTGAACCTCGTGACCGCGGGCGTGAACTGGTACATCAACGGCCACGCCCTGAAGTGGAGCAGCGACGTGGTCTGGGCGCTTAATTCCATGAGCGGCTTTGCCGGCGCCAGCGACGGCCTGGGGCTGCTCGCGGACAACCCGATGGAGAAGAACCAGGTCGTCATCCGCTCGCAGGTGCAGTTGCTTTTCTGAAAGGGCAGACGCCTGCCATCCGCCGAGGCGGAGATCGGAGCGGCCCGGCTGACGCCCCCGGGTCGCTCTGTCTGTTCGTCACGGTCCCCGCGCAGCGTTGCCCGGATCATTCAGACAGAATAACCACAGAGGCAAGGCATTTGGAACAGCGAGTTACGCATCGCGACGACGGCTACTCGCCCCCGGTGGGGCGCAGGGTGCGCCGACCGCAACACATTCATGACACTCTCCTGCTCCGGGATTTCTCTGTGCCTCTGTGGTTATCCCCCCCGCCGCGTCACAGCGCGCGCACGACGAGCGTGTCGTTCTGGCCGCCGAAGCCGAAGCTGTTGGAGAGGCAGACCTTCACGTCGGCGTCGCGGGCCTTGTGCGGGACGTTGTCCATGTCGGCGAAGGCGGGGTCGGGCGTGTCGAGGTTGATCGTCGGCGGCACCTTGCCGTCACGCAGCGCCAGCACGCAGGTGATCAGCTCGACCGCGCCGGCGGCGGCGATGAGGTGGCCGAGCATCGACTTGACCGAGCTCATGGGGATGCGCGTGGCGCGGTCGCCGAAGACGGTGCGCACGGCTCGCGTCTCGGTCGAGTCGTTCTCCTTGGTGCCCGTGCCGTGGGCGGAGATGTAGTCGATGGCGTCGGGGTCGAGCTGTGCGTCGTGCAGGGCTTCGCGCATGGCGACGACGGCGCCGCGGCCGTCGGGCTCGATGTCGGTGATGCGGTAGGCGTCGGCGCTTGAGCCGTAGCCGACGATCTCGGCGAGCGGTGTGGCGCCACGTTGCTGGGCGTGTTCGAGTGATTCGAGGATGAGCATGCCCGCGCCTTCGCCGAGGACGAAGCCGCCGCGGTCGGCGGAGAAGGGTCGCGAGGCGCAGGTGGGCTCGGCGGCGTCGGCGTTGGTGGCCAGCGCGGTCAGGCGGTTGAAGCCGGTGACGCCGAAGGGGTGGATCATGGTGTGGGCGCCGCCGGAGATCATGAGGTCGGCGTCGCCGCGTCGGATGATGCAGGCGGCTTCGCCGATGGCCTGGGTGGAGGCGGCGCAGGCGGTCAGGCAGTTGTAGGACGGGCCCTGGGCGTCGAACTCCATCGCCAGGTGCGAGAGCGCCATGTTGGGCTCCTGCTCGATCTCGGCCAGCGCGGTGAAGCGCTGGCGTGCGGCCTCGACCCACTTGACGGCGTCGACGGCGCGGGCGTCCGCGTCCCAGCCGGCGAGGTTGGTGGTGACGTAGTTGTCGAAGTCGAGCGAGCCTTCGCCGGAGCCGAGATAGATGCCCAGGCGGGTGGGGTCGACCGGTCGGCCGCCGTTGAGCCCGGCCCATCGCCAGGCGGCGGCGGCGGCGCCGAGGGCGAAGCTGGTGTTCAGGCCGACGCCTTCGTGGATGGCCCGGTCACGGACGAAGGGGCGATGGTCGTAGTCGGGGCTGACCTCGGCGGCGAAGGTGGTGGGGAAGGTTGTGGCGTCGAAGTGGGTGATGGGGGCGACGGCGGAGGTGCCGGCGAGGATCTTCTGCCAGACGGCTTCGATGTCCCAGCCGAGGGGGGTGACCCACCCGATGCCGGTGATGACGACGCGGTGATTCATGGGAAGATGTGTCCTGCGGGTGCGGTGGGGGTGTGCGGCCGCGATTCTGCGAGGGGATTTTACCCGACGTCGGAGGCGGGCGAGGTGGGCGAGCGGCGGCGGGGGGTGTGGATGGCGGTGGTGGTGATTGCCGGGGGGGTGTGGCGGCGGCAGGACCATCGCATCGAATCCGCCAGGGCCAGCACCGTCAGCAGGTAGTCCGGTCGCCAGGCCGCCCGCTTGCGTTTGCGCGGCAGGCTCAGGCCCAGCGACCGCTCCTGCTTGAGCAGCCCCAGCGCCTGCCGCCACAGCCGGGCCAGGTTCTCCGCCGCGTGGCCCTGGCGCAGCCGGCTGGCGTCCTCGCCGAAGCTCACGTCGAGCGACCAGTGCAGCTTGTTCTCCACGCTCCGATGATCGCCGATCAGCATCGCGACGGATTGCGGGGGTCTTGCGGTTGTCTGAAGCAGGCGAACGGATCGCGCGACGCCTTGGCGTCCATGCCAAACCTCCCGAGTCAGGGTCATCGATGGCTGGCGCGGCCTCGCCGAAGTATTTCGCCGGCCAGCGTATGGGCAAACGCGAGATGGCGCGACCCAAACATGAACCGAACGAACGGCAGGCGAGGCCAAGAAGATGCGATGGTCCTGGTGGCGGTGGTGACGGGAATTGACCTCGGCGGCGGCATTGGTACCATGATTACTTGCGCTTGGCGCGGCCGAGCCGATCCCCGATAGCTCAATTGGTAGAGCGAGCGGCTGTTAACCGCTAGGTTGCAGGTTCGAGTCCTGCTCGGGGAGCTTTTTTGAACGGACGAACCGGGGTAGAACAGCGGTTAACGGAGTGCCGCCCGACGAAGCCGGCGCTGAACGCTCCGCAACTCCCGAGACAGACGGCACTTGCAGCGAAGCCTCCCGCCGACACCTACTCGCCGAGAGCCGGCGCGAACTCCCGCGGGCCGCGGACGGCACCCGATTCCACCCGATCACCGCCGAGGACTCTCAGACTCTCTGTCCGCCGCCGCCCAAGTGGTTAACAAGCCGGTCCGGACCGGGCGCATGTGCGCAACCCATCGATCCTGGCCCCATAGCGGCCGCGGCAGATCAGGCCACAGCTGCCGGAGCGATGGACACTGGCATTTCATCCCATGTAAGCCCGTCGAGCAGCCGTCCGCCCTTGGCAGTGCCCCCATTTTCTTTGGCCGTGGGATCGGAGGGATCCGGATTGTTGCTGAGCCTTCCCCACTGCTTGAAAAAGTGCGGCACGCCAAATCGGACGCAGCGGTCGCGGATTCTCCGGACCCACAACGGATCTAGGGGGCGCGCGGCCGCACCGGACTCGCCGCCAGTTATCACCCAATCGATACCTGCCAGCGGCAGGGCAGAGATGGCACCGATCAACGGTTCGACGGAGAGGAATTTGATCGCCGCACGAGTCTCGCGAAGCGCGTGTACCCGGTCAGTGACCTCATTGTTCTCCACGCTCGTGCCTAGCCACACGTTGCCCGGCCAAGGCAAAATGCGCCGGAGATTGGCCGCTCGTTCAGGCCGCTTGGTCAGGATCTGAAACGTGTGATGTGGACAGTCCACCATCACGTCAAACACCCGGCGGACGAACTCGTCTGGAACCGCCGGATGAAAAAGGTCGCTCATCGAATTCACGAAGATAACCGCAGGCTTCTTCCACTGGTACGGCCGACCCAGATCGCCTTCGTGGCATTTGACCACGCCATTGAAGTGTCGCTGGCCCCTTCGGTTGAGGACGGTGAGCCCAGCGTACTTCGACTGCCCGCAACTCTCCAGTCGAAAAGTGTGGCGGACTGCATAGCAGTTATCACATCCCGCGCTCGCCCGGGTGCAGCCGGTTACGGGGTTCCACGTGGCCTCCGTCCACTCGATCTTGGTCCGCGGGTGCATTCTGAATCCTTACGTGTCCCACAGCGAGGTCGGTGCCCGATCGTCAACGAAACGAACGGCGGCCACAGACTTCGCGGTGAACTGGCCGCGGCTACGCCGAACACCGTTCACGGCCTCCACCTGAGCGATGTAGTTCTCCTTTTCCATCGGCTGTAGGAGCGCCGACACCTTGATGAACGGGGTCTCATTAAGCACATACCGCTCGAGCTCGGCCCATTCTACACGGCGACCCTTACAAACGTCAAACATTTTGGGGATCCAATCCTCGGCATGGTCGAACCGAAAAAGCCGTGTCTGGTCGACGTCGGCATCGCAGAATGCGTAATCGCCTGTCTGGTCAATGGTGCGCAACACCTCCTTCATCTTCGTCAGCCCAAGGGGATGGTTGCTTGCAAAGACCAAATAGTAGTTGAGGTTGGACTCCTTGCCTCGCATCTCGAATGAGAATACGTATCGGGCGTGTTGGTAGAGTTGGCTCTTGTAGAGTTGCAGCACCTGTCGACAGCGCTCAGACGCTGGACGTGATCGGTCGAGGTGCGCCTGCCAGCCCGTGACGCCGAACACCTTGGCCAACACAGCCTCACTGCTCGCGGCGCCCTCGGCGGCAGCGATTCGGTCGATCCCGTCAGCATCCAGATTGATGAGGATCTCGGATCGTTCGCTTGCCAATAGTCGGGCCACCTCGACGAACGGAGCACCGGTCGCGCCAAATGGATCGATGAAGACGAAGAGTGGTGCATTGGTTTCAAAGGCTTGGGGCACTTGAGCCCGAACCTCTGCGATGCCTTGGTCGAATGGCATCCCGTGGTACGTGATTATTGAGCCTCCCCCGTTTGGACGGGCGCGGGGAATTGGTGGAGGATGGTGCTGCCTCCACCGCAACCCCGGAGCCCGCCGATGGCCAGGAAGACCTACACCGACCAGTTCAAGCGTGACGCCGTCAAGCTCATGACCGACCAGGGCTACAGCCTGAGCAAGGCCAGCAAGGCCCTGGGCGTTGCGCCCGCCACGCTCGCGGCGTGGAAGCAAACGCTCGTGCCCCAGGAACAATCCGATCTGGAAGCCGAGAACCGCCGCTTACGCGAGGAGAACCGCGAACTGGGGGCGGAGCGCGAGATTTTAAAAAAAGCGGCCACCTTCTTCGCGAAGGAGCAGCGATGAGATACACCTTCATCGCCGAGCATCGCGACCGCTGGCCGGTGCGGCTGCAATGCCGCGTGCTCGACGTCAGCGCCAGCGGCTATTACGAGTGGCTCAAGCGCGAGCCGGGCCCGCGTGCCAGGCGTCGCGCCGAGTTGGGCGAGCGCATCGCGCAGATCCACGCCGACAGCCGCGGCCGCTACGGCAGCCCGCGGGTGTTCAAGCAGCTCAAGCACGAGGGCGAGACCGTCGGACGCAAACGCGTGGAGTCCATCATGCAAGAGCGCCAATTGCAGGGAAAATGCCCGCGAAAACGCGTGCTGCGCACCACCGACTCGGCCCACGACAAGCCCGTGGCGGACAACGTCATCCAGCGCGACTTCACCGCCACGGCCGCGAACCAGAAGTGGGTCGCGGACATCACCTACATCGACACCGACGAAGGCTGGCTCTACCTGGCGACGGTGATGGACTGTTTCAGTCGGCGGATCGTCGGCTGGTGCGTGGCCGATCACCTGCGTGCCGAGCTGGTCGAGCAGACGCTGACGATGGCGATCCGCTCGCGTGGCGTGGATCGCGATCAGGGATTGGTGCACCACAGCGACCGTGGTGTGCAGTACGCCAGCGGAATGTTCCAGACGCTGCTGAGCCAGCATGGCATCGTGTGCAGCATGAGCCGTAGGGGCGACTGCTACGACAACGCGGTGATGGAGAGCTTCTTCGGGACGCTCAAGACGGAGCTGGACGAGCCGTTGCCCACACGGGCCGCGGCGAGGCTGGCATTGTTCGAGTACATCGAGGTGTTTTATAATCGTCAGCGTCTGCACTCGACGCTGGGGTATCTGAGTCCCGCGGCCTACGAAGCCCAGCACCCGGCCGCGTAACATGCGAACCCCCGCGCCCGTCCAAACGGGGGAGGCTCATATCGGGAAAGTCCCGGCTCGCCTGGTGGTCCGCCACCTTTCCTTGGAGGTGTTCGATCCGTCCAACATCCTCGTCAATAAAGCTAAATCGCATCTTGCCGGCGACCCAATCGGTTGCAGCATCCCGTCGAGCCTGCCGAGCCGCTTCCATAGCGGCTATAGGCGATCCAGCCGGATGATTGGTGTACTCGCCCGGCCCTGAAAATCCATCCACATACAGCAGATCCTGGCCATGGCACTTGCGGCCCAGAATCGAGAACCAGCGATGGAGATATTCTCGCAGCAGTTTGATCTTCGCGATCGTGTGACGCGGGGCCTCCCACACAACAGGCTGTTTCTTTGGCGGCATTGGCGACCTCCCGGAGCAGAGTACCCTTGGTGCGCGCGATCTTAGGAACTGGCGGAACGGCGCTCGTTGAGCGCCAGCAGGTTTGTCAGAATCTGGCGATCGATGGCGGCACGCTGTGACGCCCGGTTATCAGCGTTTGTGGAAATGTGCGCCGCTCCGGTCTCCTGCCAGATTTCAGCCCACGCTTCGTCCCAGCCGCCCGCCGGGTCCGTCACGGCGTAGGCGGCGAGCACGGCTTCGTCGAGCTTCCGATGGGCCAGGGCCAACCAAGCAGGGCGCTCGTTGTAGAGGTTGGTCAGCGTCCGGCGCTTGAGGTTGGCGTCCTTGGCGGCGTGGGCTTGGATGGTGGAGTCGCGGATGAGGCGGCGAGCCTCCTCACCGGATACTGCGGCGACGTCGGCGAAGTCGTCCGCGGCGTCGATCTTTGCGGCGATCGGGTCGACCCAGTGCGGCGGGTTGAGCCAACGCCGCCGCTGCTCATCCAGTTCCTTCGCCGCTTCCGCAATGCGCTGATAGGAGGTGTGGTCGGTCGGCTCGTCACCCGGCGGCCAGGGCAGGGGAAACGTCTCGAAACAGGTGGTCGGTGTGTACCGCGGGCGGTCCTCAAGCTGTGTGCCCATCCGCAACGCCCACAACTCGTGGAGACTGCTGTGGACGCTGCTGCCGTCAGTGATCGTCAAGGCGCCGTCGCCGGCGTCGCCGACGACAAGCATGGAACTGCTGGCCCAGGTCGCTCCGGGACCGGCGACCGCGACATGGCCCGTAGCGCTCTGGTTGTAGCCGATGGACGCCCAGGTGCTGATGACGGACGCGCCGTTGGTGATGGCGAGGCTGCCGTGGCCATCGAAGCCGACGCGCAGGGAGCCGGTGTTCGTCCAGGTGGCGTCCGGGCCGTCAACGCTGACGTGACCATGGGCCCCGGACCGGCGGCCGATGACGCCGGCCCTGTTCGAGACGGAGCCGGCGTTGGCAATGTCGAGGGTGCCTTGGCCGTGGTACCCGACGAACAGTTCGGTGTCGTTGTTCCAGCAGGAGTCGGGGCCGTCGACGCTGACGGCGCCGGAACAGGCGATGGGATAGCCGTGGGGGCGGTTGCGGGCGATGTAGGCGA
>SLDI01000419.1:0-2939 GCA_007125385.1 Phycisphaeraceae bacterium
GGCCAGTCGTATCGCGTGGCGTCGACCACGGCCTGCTCCGCCTCGTCCGCCCGGCCGGCCACCGACACCGACGCGCTCGCCGGCGCCCGCGTGTCGGCGACATCCGCCTCCGCCGGCCGGGCGCCGACGCCGTTGGCGAGGTACGGCAGCAGCCGGGCGTTGACCGCCCCGGCCAGCGCCAGCGTCAGCGCCACCGGCAGGATCACCGCCACGCTCAGCCCCGCGAACGTCAGCAGCACATACACCGCCACGGCCGGCAGCATGAACCCCACCGTCCCCCAGACCCGGATGCGGTGGTACGCCACCGGCGCCAGCCCCGCCGTCTTGCGCCGCTCCTGCACGCGGAAGTTCAGCCCATCCTGCACCGCCGGCGTGCCCACGAACGCCAGCCAGAACAGCCCGTACAGCACCAGCAGGGCCCAGAAATCGCCGGCCGCCCACACCCCCATCAGCCCCGCCGCCGCCAGGATGAACATCGCCATCAGCAGCGTGCGGCTTTGCAGGTGCGCATCCGCCAGCAAGCCCATCACCACCGGGCTCACCATCACCGCCAGCCCGGCCATCGACACGATGTAGCCCACCTGCGCCTCGCCCAGCCCCTGGGCGTTGAGGTACAGCGGCATGAAGGGCATCACGCTGCCGAGGATCGCGAAGCAGAAGAAATATTGCGCCTTGAGCGACCGCACACCGGGCTCCGTCCAAGCATCCCGCCGGCCGCAGTGTAGAGCATCCCGCCCTCGACGCCCGACCTGAGCGAGGCCGCGGGCGAAGGTCGGGATTTCTCCCCCGCCCACCGCGCGAGTATCATCGCCCTCAAGCGACGTTCACGCCTCTGGGAGCCTTCACACCATGAGCCTGAGCATCACCTTCCTCGGACACGCCGGGTTCCTGCTGACCGACGGCCGGCACAGCCTCTGCATCGACCCCTACCTCACCGGCAACCCCGTCGCCACCGCCGGGCCCGCCGACATCCGGTGCCAGCACCTGGCCCTGACGCACGGCCACGAGGACCACTTCGGCGACACCCTGGACATCCTCAAGGCCAACCACGCCCAGCTCATCGCCAACGCCGAAATCTGCAACTACGTCGCCGAGCTCGGCCACGACAACGTGAACCCCGGCAACATCGGCGGCCGCATCGACACCGACTTCGGCTACGTCGCCTTCACCCAGGCCTTTCACAGCTCCTCCCACGCCGGCCGCTACATGGGCATGCCCGCCGGGCTCGTCGTCCGCATGGCCGACACCACCTTCTACCACCTCGGCGATACCGCGCTCTTCAGCGACCTGAAGCTCATCAGCGAGATCTACGAGCCCGACGTCGCCGCCATCCCCGTCGGCGACCGCTTCACCATGGGCCCCGACGCCGCCTCCCGCGCCGCCGAGATGATCCGCCCACGCGTGGCCATCCCCGTTCACTACAAGACCTTCCCCCTCCTGCGCCAGGACATCGAAGGCTTCGAGCCCCCCGGCGTCGAGGTCCAGGAACTCGCCCCGGGTCAGACCTGGACCTACGAGCCCTGACCTCCGGCACTTGCAGCGCACCCGTAACGTCCGTCCTGAGCGAGTCCGCGAGCGAAGGGCGGGATCCGTCCCCGCGCTCCGCAACCTCCTCCTCGCTCTGCGGCAACCTCGCCCTGCCCGGCGCGCCCTTTGCAGTCTCCGGCGCGAGGCCCGCCATGGCGCAGCAGCCGGATCGATCCCAGCAGCCGACGCCCGGCGAGGTGGACACGCCGCGCCGCCTGCCGTTGTGGATCACCATCCTCGTCGTCGCCGCGGCGCTGGCCCTGCTGGGCTGGTTCTTCCACACCGTCACCCTCGTCCTGCTGCTGTTCCTCGCCGCCGCCGCCATCGCCTCGCTGGTCCGCCCGCTGCGACGCTATCTCCTGCCCAGACACCCGAGCCTGGCCGGCCTGCTGCTGGGCCTGAGCCTGTGGGTCGGCGTCGTCGCCATCCTGGCGCTGATGGTCCTGCTGCTGGGCATGCGGCTTCAGCAGGAGTTCGCACGCTGGCCCGAGATCGAAGCCCAGATTGACCAGATGCTCCAGCACATCGGCATGACCTTCGGCCTCGACGACGAGCTGACGCTGCGCGGCCTGCTCGTCCAGGCGCTGAACTGGCTCGCCGGCGAAGAGGACGTCCTCGCCGAAATGGTCGACCGCATCGGCGTCGCCGTCGTCGGCGTCGTCCTGCTCGTGTTCGGCTCGACCTTCCTCATGATGGAGCCCCACGGCCGCATCACCCGACCGCTGGCCCAGATGCTCCCGGCCATCCACCGCCCGACCATCCTCGCCGTCTTCACCGACATCGAGGCCCGCCTGCGTTGGTGGGTCCTCGGCATCATGATCTCCATGATCGCCGTCGGACTGCTCGCCTACATCGGCCTGACGATCGTCGGCCTCGAGTTCGCCCTGCCGCTGGCCATCCTCGCCGGCCTGGCCGAAATCGTCCCCGTGCTCGGCCCGACCATCGCCTTCCTGATCATCCTCCTCTTCGCCGCCACCCAGGACCCCACCCTCGTCCTCGGCGTCGCCATCGTCTGGCTCATCATCCAGATCATCGAGCCCTACATCATCGTCCCCACGGTCATGCGCCACGCCGTGCGCATCCCGCCGCTCGTGACCCTCTTCACCGTCGTGCTCTGGGCACGCATTCTCGGGCCGCTCGGCCTGCTGCTGGCCATCCCCCTCAACCTCACCATCTGGACCTTTCTCGAGCACTTCGTCCTGCGCCAACGCGCCGCCGGCGCGTGAGCGGAACCACCGAGGCGCCGACAGCACGGACGCGGTCCCCGAGAAACCGCGAAGATGCGAGGACGGCGAAGGACGCGAAGCCGATCAAGCTGGGTTATTGACCTTTGAATGGTCGCTTTAACTTCAGGTCGTGGGGTGCCACGGCTTGTCCCGAAGGGCAAGCCGTGCGCTTGCCGATGATCGCAC
>SLDI01000376.1:0-2935 GCA_007125385.1 Phycisphaeraceae bacterium
GAGTTTGTCATCATCAACGCTGGCGACTGGGGCACGACCTGTGCTGCGCGCGGTTGCATGCCGTCCAAAGCATTGATCGAAGCGGTGAACGCGTTCCATCGCCGGCATGATTTTGTCGCGTTCGGCATTGGCGGAAGCGATGGGCTTTCCATCGACGTGCCCTCCGTGCTTGCGCGCGTGCGGCGTTTGCGGGACGGTTTTGCGAGCGGGCCGCGGTCCAAGCCAGAGCAACTCGGCGAGCGGGCGGTGTCCGGTCGGGCGCGCCTGATCGGGCCGGATCGTCTTGAGGTCAACGGCGAGCAGATCGTCGCGCGCCGGATCGTCCTCGCCCCCGGCAGCGCCCCGGTGATGCCCAAGTCATGGGCGGCGTTTGGAGACCGCATCCTGACCACCGATACACTTTTTGAGCAGCCCGATTTGCCCCGACGAATAGCGGTGGTGGGCCTGGGCGCCATCGGCCTCGAAATGGCGCAGGCCCTGGCGCGGCTGGGGCTCGATGTCACGGCCTTTGACGCGCTCGACCGCGTCGGTGGAGTCGATGATCCGGAGGTGGCCACAGCCCTGCACGAACGGATCGCCCGTGAGTTCCCGGTTCACCTGGGCACACAGGTGGAACTTCAGGAGACAGATGGGCAGATCTCCGTGGCATGGGCGGATGACTCGGTCGAAGTGGATGCCGTCCTTGCCGCGATGGGCAGGCGGCCCAATCTCGATGGTCTCGGGCTTGAGACACTCGGCGTGACATTGGACGAACGGGGGCTGCCTCCGGTCGATTCCGAGACGTTGCAGGTGGCGGATTTGCCGATCTTCCTCGCGGGCGATGCGAACGGAGATCGCCCCATACTGCATGAAGCGGCGGACGAGGGGCACATCGCAGGCCGTAACGCGGTAGCCGAGCAGGTGCAGGCCCATTGTCGCCGCACCCCCTTGTCAATCGTTTTCTCCGATCCGCAGTTGGCACGTGTCGGCACGCCGCTCTCGTCGCTCGATCCGGAGCACACCGTGGTCGGTTCGGCGGATTTTACCCGCCAGGCTCGTGCCCGCACCGCCGAGAGGGCTGTTGGTCTGCTGCGCGTTTATGGCGATCGCCAGACCGGCCGCCTGCTCGGCGCGGAAATGGCGATCCCGGCCGCCGAGCATATCGGGCATCTGCTGGCACTGGCGATCGAGCAGAAGTTGACCGTTCAGCAGGTGCTGGCCATGCCGTTTTACCATCCGGTCATCGAGGAAGGATTGCGGGGCGCGCTGCGGCAGATCGCGAAGAAAACGCCGCAAGCCGGCGCGTCGGACCTTTCGACCTGCCCCGAGGTCGGCTACGAGGCACTCGATTGAACCGTGCCGCTCTGCCGGATGGTGCGCAGGCGGGCGATCTGCTCATGGTCGCTGACGCGGCCGCTGGGTGCGAGCATGGCCAAACGGATGAACGCGGCGTCGCGGAAATTGGCGTTCCACGTCACCTACAAGACAACGCGGTTGCGACGATGATGAACCGCGAACGACTGGATCCCCGATTATGCGCATCAGAAGGTTCAATGGCGCTGGCTGCTCCGTAACAAATCGACGATTCTTTCGCGGGCGGCCGCGACCGCCGGCGCCACTTCGATAAAGAAGCGGTCAACTCCGATGCGCTGGTCGAGGCGGGCGCGGCGTAGCTGATCCATGACCGGCCCCTTGACGGCAGCGAAATACGGCTCGACGCCACGCTGGCGCAGCTCGTGAACAATCTGATCGAGTTGATGCAGCGACGTGGAATCAACGCCATTGACCGCATGGAAGTCGAAAACGAACGCGTGAGGCGGCGGCGCCTGTTCCACGAGTTCCCGTACACGGTCCCGCAGGAACTCGGCGTTGACGAACGAGAGCGTTGCATCGATCCGAAAGACGGTGACCTCCTCGATCACCTCGGCGTTCGGATTGCGGTTGATATTGCGGTAGATATCCGTGCCGGGGATCCGGCCACAGACGGCCGCATGAGGTCTTGAGCTGGCGTAGACAAGCGCGGTGATCGAGGCGAGCACGCCTACGAGGATGCCACCTTCGATGCCCAGCGCAAGCGTGCTCGCAAAGGTCACGATGAGCATCGCGAAGTCTCGCCTGTCAGTACGCCAAAGTCGGCGCACCTCTTGCCAATCCAGCAAACCGGCCACGGCCACCAGGACAATCGCCGCTAAAGCCGCGTTCGGCAGATAGTAGAACAGGTCCGTCAGGAACACGAGGGTGAGCGCGACGATTGCGGCGCTCAACAGCCCAGCCATCATCGTGGCCGCGCCCGCCTGCGCGTTCACGGCCGTTCGCGAGAAGCCCCCCGTCACCGGGAAGGCACGAAAGAACGCTCCAACCAGGTTCGCCATGCCCAGCCCGATCAGCTCCCGGTTCGGTGAGAGGTCGTATCGGCCGCGCGCTGCATAGACTTTCGCGACGGCGATCGATTCCATGAACCCAACCAGAGCGATGGTCAGGGCAATGGGCAGCAGTGCCCAAATCGCCTCCAGATCCATAAGTGGCGGCAGCACCGGTGCAGGAAGACCGGCCGGCACCTCCCCGACAATCCGCACTTGTGATTCACTGAGGCCCAGGCCCCACACCGCCAGGGTGGAGAGCAGAACCAGCACCACTGCGCCGGGGAACGCCGGACGCCAGTAGCGTAGCCCCGCGAGCAGGACGATCCCGCCCACGCCGACCAGGAGCGTCAACAGGTGGACGGCATCGAGTTGTCGCACAAGCGGGACCAGTAGCTCGTGAATCCGGCTGCTTCGCGGCAGGTCGATACCGAGCAAGTGTCCGAGTTGGCTGGCGCCGATGATCAGCGCAGCCGCACTGGTAAAGCCGGCGAGTACCGGTCGCGACAGGAAGTTCGTGAGAAACCCGAACCGCAGCAGGCCCATGCCCAACTGAAGGACGCCCACCATCGCGGCCAGCAGCCAGGTCAGCGCGA
>SLDI01000599.1:0-2932 GCA_007125385.1 Phycisphaeraceae bacterium
CCACGCCGCCGACGCCCGTGAGCAGCCCACGATGATGCCCGGCCAGCACCACGTGACGCACGCGCCGGCCCTCGCCGCTCAGCCGCGTCGACGCCAGCGACACCACCCCATCGCCCAGCGCGTCGCGCAGCCGCGGATCCACGCGCCGGCCCAGCACGCGCTCCGGCAGCCAGCGCCCGGCGATGATCGTCATATCCAGCCCGCGCGGCAGCGCCCGCCCATTGAGCCGGCCCAGGTACGCGCTGCCCGGCAGCAGATCATCCCCCGCCTCGCCCCGGCCGTGGACCACCAGCTCCTCCGGCTGCCAGCGGCCGTCCAGCATCGCCGCCGCCTGCTCGCGCACCTCCAGCAGGCCACGCAGCGACGCCCACCGCGAGCCGTGGTTCGGCGGCGCCACCATGACCAGCCGCGCCACGTCCGGCAGCTCGGCGTGGCCCGCCGCCGCCCCGCCGTAGCCTTGCTCGCGGGTCAGCGCGTCGCGCGCCACCAGCCCGCCCATGCTGTGGGTGACCAGGTCGACGCGCTCGACGCCGGCCGCCCGCAGCTCGCGAAGCTGCGCGAGCAGAAACGCCGCCGAGGCGTCGATCGGCTGGTCGTTGGGGTACTCGATCTGCATCACGGCGTGGCCCTGCGCGTGCAGCGCCGGCGCCAGCTCGCGCCAGATGCCGCCCGGCTCATCGAGCCCATGCACCAGCAGCACCGCGCGGCCGGGCCGGGGCGAGTCGGCGAGATCGCGCCAACCCGCCCCGGGCTCGTACCGCCGCAGGCCGAAACGCTGCCGGGCGTACGCCTGCGCTCCCGGAAGGGCCCGGCTGTCCCCGCCCGCGCCGCGCACCGCCTCGACCTGCTCGTAAAGCCACAGCCGGAACGATGCCCGTGTCTCCGCCAAGGCCAGTCCTCCCGTGGCGACGAAGCCCAGCGTCGCGAGCATGAGCACGACGCAGCAGGCCACCTGGATGCGATGCGGGGTTGACATGTTCAGCTCCTTATCCGGCCCGGCGACACCATCTTCATCGCAACCGCCGTGCCAGGTGCGGGCGCGCGCATCAAGACCAGTCATGGCAAGGCATTACGTTGCGACGACGAAGCCATCGACCGCAGGTGGCCATACATGAGATGTGCGGGTGCGTACATGAAATGTACAGAGCTACGCCCCGCCGTTGGTCCCGCCGAGCAGCGCGTGGTCCACCCGCGCACGGACCGTGCGCCGGTCCAGCCCGAGCTGACGCGCCACCGCCTCGTAGCTGCCCAGCCGGGCGTACAGGTGCGTGCAGTAGCAGCGCAGCAGCTCGTCGGCGCTCAGCTCGCCCGCCTCGGCGCGGGCCAGCCAACCATTGGCGGGGCTCGCCGCCGGGCGGTACCGGCCGCGAATCATCACGTTGCGCACACACTGCTCCAGCTCGCGCACGTTGCCCGGCCAGGGGTACTCGCGCCCCAGCTCAGCGTCGATCCACGCCAGCGCCTGCTCCGCCAACGCGCCGCCCTCCTCCTCGCCCACCACCCGCCGGGCGATGTGGCGCACCAGCGTCGGCAGCGTGTCGGCCTCGGCGGCGAGCTGCTCGGCCAGCGACGGCGTGCGCACCACGTCGGCGCACAGGCGGTAGTAGAAGTCCGGGCGGAAGCGCCCGGCCTGCATCGCCGCGCCCAGGTCGCGATGCGTCGCCGCGACGATCTTGCCCGCGAACGGCCGGGCCTGCGTCTGCCCCAGCCGCGTAAAGCTCCGCTCCTGCAACACGCGCAGCAGCTTGACCTGCAACGCCGGCTCCAGCTCGCCGATCTCGTCCAGGAACACCGCGCCCAGCGGCGGGCAGGCCTCGAGGTATCCGGCCCGGTCCTCGGTGGCGCCGGTGAACGCCCCGCGCGCGTGGCCGAACAGCTCGCTCTCGATCAGCGTCGGCGACAGCGCCGCCAGGTTCACCGGGTAGAACGCGGCCGTGAAGTCCTGCTTGAAGCGTCGGCCGTCGAACGGGATGTAGCGCGACCAGGCGATGGCGCGGGCGACAAGCTCCTTGCCCGTGCCCGTGGGCCCGACGATGAGCGTGGCGATCTCGCCCATGCGCTTGTAGAGCCTGCGACGGTAGCGCCGCATGTCGCAGGTGAAGATCGACTCCCAGATCGCGGCGCGCAGCTCGATCATCGGCTGGGCCACGCCCACGATGTCGCCGGCGATGTGGCGGAACGCCCGGCGAAGCTGGAACAGGCAGGCGAACAGGTGCGCCACGTCCGAGCCCAGGTCCGACGCCGCGGGCATCACCGCCAGCAGCTCGCCGGCCTGCCGCTCGAACCGCTTGAAGTCCGCCGCGACGTTCACGCCCTTGCCCGCCAGCGCCTCGTCGATGCGCTCATCGAATCGGTCGAGCCAGCGGTGAAACAGCACGAACAGCGCCAGGTCCTCGTACAGACCGAACTCCTCGTCGCCGACCCTGGCCCCGGCCGCCAGGCGGTCGCGCAGCTTCGCCAGCAGCGGCTCGGCGCGCTGCATGATGCGCTGGGTGTTGACCGGCTGGCCCGGGTCGGTCAGGCGCACGTTCCAGCGGGCGTCGCCGGCGTCGAAGGCCCGGCCGAGCGCCTGGCGCTCCAGCGCGATGCGCTGCGGCAGGAAGGGGTTGGCGTAGGCCAGCTCGGAGACGGCCTGGAGCAGGCGACGATCGGCGGAGGGGACGATGGGCATGCGATGCTCCGCGGGGGACAGCGCCAGTGTAGCCGTCGGGGCCGGGACATCGCGCCGGCGGTACGGTATGATCGCCCGGAGCCGATGCAAGGAGCCGCGTGATGCGCCTGGGAATGGTCTCGCCGATCGACAACGCCGCCGCGATGCGCGAGGCGGGCTTTGATTACCTGGATGTGCCGATCCAGAAGGTGCTGGCGGGAACGGTGGACGAGGCGCAGTGGCAGGCGCCCGGCGACGTCGCCCTGCCCATGGAGGCCGGGG
>SLDI01000103.1:0-2928 GCA_007125385.1 Phycisphaeraceae bacterium
CTGGCGATCAGGTCGCGGTAGACCGCCTCCAGCCGCTCGGTGCAGCGCTCGAGCGAGAAGTCCTCGGCCGTCGTCCGCGCCGCGCTCGCCAGCTCCTTGCCTCGCGGCGCGTCCACGGCCGCCAGCTCCGCCAGCGCGGCGGCGAAGGCCGGCTCCGACTCGCTGGCCAGCAGTCGGCCGTTGACCCCGTCGCGCACCACCTCGCGTGCCCCGGGCGCGTCCACCGCCACCACCGGCACGCCGGCCGTCATCGCCTCGGCGAGGACCATCCCCTGCGTCTCGGTCTGCGAGGCGAAGGCGAACACGTCCATCGCGTGGTAGGCGTCGGCCAGCGCCTGGCCCGACAGCGAGCCGGCCAGGTGCAGGCGATCTCCCAACCCCGCGGCGTCGAACGCCTGGCGGATCTCCGCCTCCGACGCGCCCTTGCCCGCGACGAGAAAGTGCGCCCGCTCATCCGTCGCCGCGAAGCGCGCCACCGCCCGGGCGAGGAACGCCAGGTTCTTTTCCGGCGCCAGCCGGCCGACGTGCCCGACGACGAACGCGTCAGCGGGGATGGCGTAGCGCTGCCGCGCCGCGCCGCCATCGCCCTGGGTGAAGCGCTGCGGGTCGATGCCGGTGGGGATCGCCGAGATCGCCGGCTCGACGCCGCGCTGCTTGAGGATCGCGCGGATGCTCTCGCTGGGGGCGATGACGTGGTCGCACAGGTTGGCGAAGTCGGTCGCCAGGCGGATGACGAAGCGGCGCATCTGCGGCGAGTCGCCCGGCACGTAGTGCGTGTAGCGCTCGTACATCGTGTGGTGCGTGAACACCAGCGGCAGGTTGTACCACGCCGCGATGCGCATGGCCGTGTCCCCGAGCAGGAACGGGTGGTGCGTGTGCACGAGCTGCGGGCCGAACGCCTCCATCTCGCTCCAGACGTCGCTGGGCACGGGCAGGCGGACGGAGAAGTCCGAGCCGTTGAAGCGCTGGATGGCCGGGACGCGGATGACGTCCGGCTCGTCGGCGGGCGTGTCGGGGAAGGTCGGGGCGATGACGATGACGCGGTGCCCGCGCCGCCGCAGCGCTTGCGTGAACGAGTCGACCGAGCGCGCCACACCCCCGACGTGGGGCAGGTACGTGTTGGTGAGCATGACGATGTTCAACGTGCGACTCCGCGCTTGCCTTTCCTGCTCCTGCTCCTACTCCTACTCCTACTCCTACTCCTAATCCTAATCCCAATCCTGATCCTGATCCTGATTCCTGATCCTCTTCATTGCCCCCGGAAATCCCGCCCTTCGCCCCCGCCACCTGCGGACTCGCTCAGGACGGGCGTTAAGGATCGGAGGGATTAGGATTAGGATTAGGATTAGGAGTAGGAGTAGGAGTAGGAGGGGGAGGGGAGGGGGAAAGCGTCACCTGTCCCTTGCGTGCATCCACGGCGACGGGTTCGCAGCCGGCGACGCGCACCTCGATCGTCGGCGGCTGATCGCGCCATTGCCCGTCCCAGCTCACCTCCACCTGCGTCTCGTTGGCGGTGACGTGCACCGTCACCGGCCCCCAGGGCGTGGGCGTGGGCCCGAGGCGCATCGTCGCGCCCGGCACCAGCCACTGTCGCGGCAGGCCACTGGCCAGTATCAGCGCTTCGCCCTCCTCGCGCACGAACCAGCTTCGCATCATCAGCACCCACTCGGCGGCGGCCCAGATGTGCTGGCCATCGCCCATGCACCCGCCCAGCGTCGCGGGGTGGATCGCCTCCGGCCACTGCCCGGTGGGTGAGGCCAGGTCGCGCACCGCCTCGACGAGCTGCACCTGCCGACCGTCGCCGGCGCGCAGCAGCACCTGGGCCATGTGCAGCGTGAGGTAGGCGTTGATGCCTGAGTGGATCATGTCCTGAAAGAACCCGCCGCGCACCGTGCAGTTGTCGAGGAGGAACTGGACCGTCGCCAGCAGCCGCGGATCGTCCGGCGCCCACAGCCGCAGCGGGTAGCCCGCCGCCACCGACCCGATCGCCCCGGCATCCATGCGGCGGTAGGGCGAGGCGGGGATGCCGTCGTGTCGGCGGATCGCCTGCGAACGCGCCAGCGAGCGGTCCACGGCCGCGAGAATCCGCTCCGCCTCGCCATTGAACCGCTCCGCCTCGTTCGGCAACAGCGCGGCCGCGCTGCGCAGCCCCGCCACGGACCAGAAGTCGTCCCAGTAGTAGAAGTCGTTGGGCCCGAGGTGCTCGGCGCTGAACCCGGCCGGCATCAACCCGGCGTGCGGCTCATCCAGCTCGTCGCTCAGCCGCTTGTGCTCGATCCACCGCGCCCCGTGGGCGATGCTGGACAGCAGCTCCGAGCTCAGCGGCTGGCCCGTGAGCTGGCTGTAGCGGTGCATCGCCCAGATGGCCGCGCCGTTGGAGTCCCACTCGCCCTCCTGCGAGCGGAAGTAGCCGCGCGCCCCCTGGCGCTGGGGGAAGCGCTCGATGCAGCGATGCACGCGATCGGCGAGCCCGGCGGCGAGCATCGCCTCGAGGATGTACGCCGCGTCGCGGAACCAGAACCGGCGGTAGGTGTAGGGCCCGGGGTACACCTCGCCCGGGGCGTGCAGCACCAGGCTGCGCACCGCCGCGTCGTAGAGGAACTGCATGCGCTGATCCGGCACCGCCAGCGCGCACACACCCGCCAGCGCGTCGCGCCACGTCGTGCGCCGGCCCTTGACCACCGCCCGCGGGCGGGGCGCCTCGGGCTCGGTGTGCGTCGACTCGGTCAACGGCACGTGCAGGCTGACCTCGCGCCGCCCCGCCCCGCCGGCCGGGCCCGGCTCGACGCGGTAGAGCGCCGCCGCCGTCGCCAGCCCCACGTCGCACGTGACCTCCCCGCCCTCGGGGCCGTCCGGCAGCAGCAGCCGCACGTCCCCGGCGCGGTAGTGCGACATGCACAGGCGGTCGGGCGAGGCGTCCAGGTGCAC
>SLDI01000360.1:0-2919 GCA_007125385.1 Phycisphaeraceae bacterium
GAGAGCCGCGACGACGACACCCTCGTGACCTTCGGCATCACACCCGCCTACGCCGCCACGGGCTACGGCTACCTCCAGCTCGGCCAGCGCCTCGGCGACACCGACGCCATCGAGGTCGAACGCTTCAAGGAAAAGCCCGACGCCGCCTCCGCCCAGCGCTACCTCGACGCCGGGGCTGAAAAGTACCTCTGGAACTCCGGCATGTTCGCCTGGCGCGGCCGCACCATGCTCCGCTGCATCCAGCGCTACGCCCCCGCCAACTTCGCCTCGCTGATGGAGTGCGCCGACGACTGGCCCAACCCCACGCGGCAGCGCACGCTCGAGAAGGTCTACCCCAGGCTCGAGAAGATCAGCGTCGACTACGCCGTCATGGAGCCCGCCTCGCAGGACGAGAGCGTGACCATCGCCGCCCTGCCCATGCAGGTGCAGTGGCTGGACGTCGGCTCCTGGCCGGCGTTCGCCCAGACCCGCCCGCCGGACGACCACGGCAACCGCATCGCCGCCGAGCACACCATCAGCCTCGACGCCGAGGGGAATCTGCTCGCCTCGAGCGACCGCGAGCACCTGGTCGCCGCCCTGGGCGTCCAGGACCTGATCATCATCCACACGCCCCACGCCACCCTCGTCGCCCACAAGGACGCGGCCGAACGCATCAAGGAGTTGCACGAGAGGCTCGGTGAAACCTTCGGCGACCGCTGGTTGTAATCGATTACCGGCAACGGGCGATGGATTGGTAACCCACGCTTAACGCCTGTCCTGAGCGACCAACGGGAGCGAAGGGCGGGATTTCCGGGCGAGCGCCCGATTCGTGCGCACAAGGTGGCAGGGAGGTCTTCAGAAATCCCGCCCTTCGCCCTCGCCACGCGCGGACTCGCTCAGGACGGGCGTTAACCGCACAATCCCCTTCACCTTTCTGCATTCTGCATTCTCCCTCACCCCCCCAGCTCCTTCGACCGCCGCGCCGCCGCCTGCATCGCCGCCGCGATCGCCTCGGCCACGTGCTCGCCCTCCATGTGCCCGATCGCCGCCTCCGTCGTCCCGCCCGGGCTCATCACCCTGCGCTTCAGCTCCCCCGCCGGCTCCGTCGATTCCGCCAGCAGATGGGCCGCGCCCAGGATCGTCTGCGTCACGAACGTGCGCGCGTCATCGCCCAGGCCCAGCTCCTCCGCCGTGCGCTGCATCGCCTCGGCCAGGTAGAACACGTACGCCGGGCCCGAGCCCGACACCGCCGTGACCGCATCCATCAACGCCTCGTCCACCCGCACCGCCTTGCCGCCGGCCTGGAACAGCGCCAGCGTCAGCTCATCGTCACCCGCCTGCGCGTGCTCGCCCGGCGCGATCGCCGCCATGCCCTGGCCCACGAGCATCGGCGTGTTGGGCATCACCCGTACGATCCGCGCGCCCGTGCAACCATATTCCGCCAGCGTCGACGCCAGCTTGCCCGTGCTCAGCCCCGCCATCACCGACACCAGCACCTGCTCCGCCTTGACGTGACCCGCCAGCTCACGCGCGACCTCCGGCCAGGCCTGCGGCTTGACCGCCAGCAGCAACTGCTCGCTCGCCCGCGCCACCTGCGCCAGCTCATCCACCGCCTTGACCCCCAGCGCGGTCATCGCCTCGTGACGCTCCGGCGCCGGGTCGGCCGCGATGATGTCCCGGGCAGCCAGCACCTCGCCACGCAGCGCCGCCGTCACCACCGCCGTGGCCATGTTCCCCGCCCCGATCAAACCGAGCCTGTATGCCATCATGCGATCCTCTATTATCCAGATGGGCCGCCGCGGCCAAGAATAGCCACGAATGAACACGAATGAACACGAATCGCCGCCGCTTGCGGCTTCGCGAAGCCGACCATCAGCGCCATCCGTGCGCCATGGTCACCCCTCCAGCCGGATCCAAAGCGCCATCGCACCGGCCACGGCAACAAGGTAGACCAGGGGGATGATGCTCAGCCGCAGCGCAGCCCTGTCCCGGTTGCCCGCGAACCGCCTCAGGCTCAGGATCATGCAAGGCAGGTAAACCGCCGGATACAACGTCGTGCCCAGCATGACCAACCCGACCATGAACAGCAGCGGCGCCGGCTCATGGCCCGTGCGATGTCCCGCCAGTTGCATCAGATTGATCAGCACCACGAAGGGATAGATGAGCAGGGGCAGGCCTCCGCCGACGAGCAGGATCGGGACCAACGCTCGCATGACCGATGCTCCTCACGCCGGCCCGCGCCACCCGTCGCGTCCCGCCTTGCACGCCTCGAGCAGCGCCAGAATACCCGCCCGGTCCCCCGCCGCCAGCAGCGCGTCCAGCTCGTCGATGCGCTGGCGCATCACCGCCAGCGCCGCCCGCACCTCGTCGGCGTTGGCCATGAGAATGTCCGCCCGCATCGGCGGGTTCGAGCTTGCCAGCCGCGTCGTGTCGCGAAAGCCCGTCGACGCCAGCTCCCACCCGCCGCGCTGCTCGGCCACGGCCACCAGCAGCGCCGCCATGGCGTGAGGCAGGTGGCTGATCGTCGCCGCGTGGGCGTCGTGCTCGGCCGCGGTCATGCACAGCAGCTCCATCCCCAATCCCCGCCACAGCCCCGTGACCAGCTCCAGCGCGTCGCGGTCGGTCTCCGGCTCGGGGGTGACGACGCACGGCTTGCCCTTGAACAGCCCCGCGTCGGCGTGGGCCGGGCCCTGCCGCTCGCTGCCGGCCATCGGGTGCGAGCCGACGAACCGCCCCGGCTCGGGCAGGTGCGTCCGCGCCGCGGCCAGCACGCTCTGCTTCGTCGAGCCGACATCCGTGACGACGGGACGCTCCCGGCCGCCGCCAAGCAGCTCGCCCAGCGCCGCGAACGTGCGGTCCATCTGCCCCAGCGGCACCGCCACGACGACCAGGTCGCTGCCGGCCAGCGCCTCGCCCAGGGCCGTCGTCCCGGCGTCGATC
>SLDI01000411.1:0-2914 GCA_007125385.1 Phycisphaeraceae bacterium
GCCTGGTGGTGAACGTGGACGCACCGGCGGGGGATACGCTCGCCTCGAGCACGGAGCACGTCGAGGCCTACCTCGCGGCGATCGGGCCCTGGACCTGGCTGGACGAGGACGACCCCGGCGCGCTCTTCGCACGCCAGGCCGAGCGCGTCAACCTTGGCTGGCCGCTGCTTTGGCTGGTGCTGGCGCTGCTGCTGCTGGAGACCGTGCTGGCCCGCCACTTCAGCCACGCCGCGACGCCCGCCACGCCCAACCGCGGCCCGGCCGCACTGGCCCGACGGGCATGGGCAGCCGCGACAGCCTACGGAAAGCGGGGGCCGGCGACATGAGCCCACTCCTGCTCGCCGAGCAGTCCACCACCATCGGCTGGCAATACCCGCTGCCCGCCTGGGCGTGGGCGCTGGTGATCCTCGCCACCTTCGCCGTGGCCGCGTGGAGCTACAGTCGGCTGCTGGGCCCGCCGTGGGCGCGGCTGGCCCTGGCGTCGGTGCGCGGGCTGGTGATCCTCTTCGTCGCCGCCCTGCTCGCCGGGCCGGTGCTCGTGCGCGTTGACGAGCGCATTGAGCCGGACGTGCTGCTGGTGCTGCTGGACCGCAGCGCGTCGATGCAGATCCGCGACACGCCGGACCCCGACGAGCCGGGCCGGCTCATCAGCCGCGACGAGCGCCTCCGCCGCGCCCTGGCCGAGCAGGCCCACCTGTTCGACGCCGAGCACCGCCGCGTGCTCTGGCTGGGCTTCGGCGCCGAGGCGTTCGAGTTCACCCCCACGCCCGAGCCCGCCGACGCCTGGCCGCCCGCCGACCAGCCCGCCACCGGCATCCGCACCGCCATCGAGCAGGCCCTGGCCGCCTCCGCCGGCTCGCCCATCAGCGGCATCGTCCTCGTCAGCGACGGCCGCAGCCCCGAGCCGACCGCCGGCGAGCTCGTCCACCGCCTCCAGCAGCAGGCGGTCGGCGTCTACAGCGTGCCCATGGGCGCCGACCCCCTGCCCCTGGACCTGCGACTGGCCGAGCTGCACCACCCCGACGAAGCCTTCTCCGGCGACGTCGTGCCCGTCACCGCCACCATCGAGCGCCGCGGCGGCGAGGACGAGCCCGATCCCGCGGCCGTGCGCCTGCGCCTGACCGACCGCGCCACCGGGCAAGTGCTCGAAGAGACCACGCTCGCCGAGGCAGGGGTCGACTTCGGCCAGCCGCTGCGGCTGACCGGTTCGACCGACCGCATCGGCCTGGTGCACTGGGACCTGGAGCTCATCTACGACCGCGACGACCAGCCGCTGCTGGACACCGGCCGGCGGCGGGCCGAACTGCCCATCGAGATGCTCGACCGCCCCCTGCGCGTGCTCTACGTCGAGGGCTACCCCCGCTGGGAGTACCGCTACCTGACCAGCCTGCTGGTGCGCGAGGAGTCGGTGCGCTCGAGCATGATGCTGCTCAGCGCCGACCGCGCCTTCGCCCAGGAGGGCGACGAGCCGATCGCCCGCCTGCCCAACACCGACGAGGAGCTCGAGCCCTTTGACGTGATCGTCCTCGGCGACGTCAGCCCCAGCGAGCTGACGCAGGGGCAGATGGAGCTGATCCGCGACCAGGTCGCCGAGCGCGGCGCGGGGCTGCTGTGGATCGGCGGCGAGCGCGACACGCCCGCGAGCTGGGAGGGCCTGGCGCTGGCCGAGCTGCTGCCGATGCGCCGCCCCGCGGCCGTATCGCACGTCAGCGGCGCGGCCGCCCGGCTTACGGTGAGCCCCACCGAGGCCGCCCGGCAACTGGGCATCCTCACCCTCCGCGGCCCCGGCGAGGGCGAGGGCGACGGTGGCGGTGGCGGCTGGCCACAGGAGTTGCCCCCGCTGCGCTGGGCGCAGGACCCCGGGGCGCTGAAGCCGGCGACCGACGTGCTGGCCCGCGGCGTGGGCGCGGACGTCAACGGCCAGTTGCCGCTGCTGCTGCACATGCGCTACGGCGGCGGGCAGGTGCTCTACCTGGCCACCGACGAGACCTGGCGGTGGCGCTACGGCCGGGGCGAGCTCTATCACGAGCAGTTCTGGCTGCAACTGGTGCGGATGCTCGGCCGCCAGCGCGTCCAGCAGGCCGGCGACCGCGCCCGCCTGGCCGTCTCGCAGCGCCGTGTCGAGCTGGGCCAGGACGTGACGGTCGAGCTGACGGTCTCGGACCCGGCCCTGCTCGAAGACCCGCCGCAGCGCATCACGGTGGCGGTGCACCAGCTTGCCGCGGCCCACGAGGCCCTGGAGCCCGACCGCGACCCCGCCGACGCCGCCGAGCTGACCCGCCTGGAGCTGCGCCCCCGCGGCGGCGGGGCGCTCATCCAGCGCTACGAGGCGACCTGGCGCCCCGGCCAGGGCGGCGAGCTGGAGCTGAGCGTCGACGACCCGGCCCTGGCGGGCGTGGAGCTGACGCGCCGATTGGAAGTGGTGGCCCCGGACGACGAGATGCGCCGCCCCGAGCCGGACCACGCCCGCCTCGCCGCCCTGGCCGAGCAGACCGGCGGCGCGGTCGTGGACGTCGACGAGCTTCAGCGCATCGCCGAGCTGGCGCCCAACCGCGCCCGCCGGGTGCCCCTGGACGAGCGCGAGCCGCTGTGGAACACCAGCCTGTCGCTGATCGTGGTCCTGGTGCTGCTCAGCGCCGAGTGGGTCGGGCGGAAGGTGGTGCGGCTGATCTGACGCCCTCGGAATAACCGCGAAGAAGCGAAGAAGGCGAAGGACGCGAAGAAGATTCAGTTGGTTCAACCCCTTGCAGCTTCGCCACTTCGCGTCTCTTCGCTCCTTCGCGGTCTGCTGTTCAGAGCCTCGGAGCGGCAAGCGTCGGCTGAAGGCGGACTAACGGCAGGGCTCTCACAACAATAGGACAACTATTTTCTTCTTCGTGCTCTATGTGTCTCTGTGGTTAACCCGTCGCGGAAA
>SLDI01000558.1:0-2911 GCA_007125385.1 Phycisphaeraceae bacterium
GGTTGGAAGCCGCCGATCAGCTTGATGTCGAGCTGGCCGGCCAGCGGCGAGGTGCCCGGCAACTCGAGCAGGTCGTTACAGAGCCCCGGCTCGTGACGGGCGAGTACGGAGGAGCGCCTGGCTTGGCGATTTGCTGGTTGTCACGAGTCGTCCAACGTCGCAACAGGACGATGCTGCACGGCACGTTGCGTGCGCACGCATCAACAAACCCGCCCGCCCAGCGATTGGGCCCGACGGGCTGTTCGGTGTCTGCCGCCGGCAAGCGGCGCCCCGGGCAAGCGAGGTAGGGCTTTCGTGCGAGGATTGACCTCACACGCGCCGGGGGATGCTACAATGGGGCCGAGGAGACTTGCGGCCTTGAGCAGCTTCGAACGCATCACCAGCGATCCCGCCGTCATGCACGGCCATGGGCCGCATCTTGGCGTCCGCCCTCCTTCGGGTTTCGCTCCTGCGCCCAATCCGCGTACGCATCGATGGCGTCATACAGCCGCTGACCGGTCAGGTCATGCTCGACGTCGCCGAACATACGCGTTGTATATCGAACCCGCTCCGACAACCGCTCCGCAGCGGCGAGTTGGCGGTCAGCCAGCGCCTGCCAAGTCTGCTCGTCCCCGGCCATCGCCGTGATCGTCGGGAAATTCTGTCGCAGCAGGATCATCCTGCGCAGGTAATCATCGTCACTCTCGCCTCGCCGTCGGCCGAAGGTCGCCCGCGTCTGCCCCTTCGCCGCGGCCTCCGCCAGCACCAGCGATGTGCCCGCGGTCCAGCGCGGCCGCGGGTCGTGGTAGTCGGGAATGTCGTTCAGCCGTTCTCCCCAACCCTCGAAAAGTTCCCAGGACGCCTCCACGTCCGCCCAGAGCTTTTCAAGCAGCACCACGGCGAACCGGGCCTGCTGCTCGTCGCGCCCGAGGTAGAACTTCTTCGCTTCGATGGCTCCGCGACCGTTGACCCACCGGCCGATGGTCCGCTGATACACCCCGCGGACGCACGCAAGCTTCGTGCTGTTTTTTGACCTTCTTGGCACACCGCAAGTGTGGGCCGACGGCCCGAGAAGTCAAGCCGCTCCCACCAGTAACGACCCGTTTATCGGTGTGCTATCGGTGCGTGGAGGCCCCCGTCTATCGGTGCGACTGGGGGTACACGGAGGGGCCGTAGTCGCCTAAGCCTATTGAAATCAGCTGCTTAACGACCAAGCCATCTATCGGTGCAAATGGAGCTGAGGGGACTCCAGAATAAAATCTAGCCTTCGATTATAAAACGTTATATTTCAATGTTTTAAGGTTCACCAGCCGAGGCCGCCGTGCTGCGATATAGGTACTTTACCCCCTGTTCTATAGGTACCGCCTCCCGCATCGGCACACGTTGCCGGGGAGCGCCGGAGCCGTGGCACACGATCTTAGACCATGGGTTCCGGGCATGCCACGATCCCACCGCACACGAACACGGCGACAGCCACCAGGGGTGACTGCCGGGACGGCTGGGCGGGCCGCAGCTGCTGAATCGCGCCCCCTTGCCCAGGGGTGCGGCGATCGGCGGGCACCCAATGTGGTTCGTGGCCGGCCCGGCTGTACGCAAGCCCGACGCCGAGGACGGGGACGGCGGAGCGTGTGGCGTCGCGGTCGCCGTTGCGGGCCCGGTACGCCACGTGACAACCGCCAGGGCAGACCACCCGGCAGCTGCTCGTGCCCCGTCAACCTCAACGAGCGTTCACCACCGGTTTATGCTTGGGTGCTGCTGCGCCGCGACACGTGCAGGGCCTGCGTGAAGTGGCCCGGGGCTGTAATTTCCTGTTGGCGGGGACGGAGGGTCCGCGTTGCCCGGGCGAGCCTGCTCGTGAAGAACCTGTTGAAGGCGGGTTGGACCCATGGCGACGGCTCATACTCCGACGCCGACGGCGATTGCTGGTAGTCTCGTGTATGTGCGGCCCACGCCTGTGACGAGCCGCGGAGGGACGAACGGATGAGCTCGAATGCCGACAACGACGCGCGAGCCGGATGCACCGGTGAGCGTCACCAGGCCCTCGGGAACGGGCTGCACCGCCTGCATGTGGCCCGGAGCTTCGAGATCGCCGCGTTCGGGCGTGAGGGCGGTATGGTCGGTCGGATGTTGGACGATCTGGCCCCCAACGAGGATTCCGCGCCGAAGGGTATGCCGCCTAAGAAAAACCTCGTTTGCGACGCCTCTGAGACTTTCGGTTTGCCCCCGGCCGCTCCGAGGACTACAGCTTGAGTGGGAATCTGCCGCATGTCCGGCGCGTTCTCCACCACACGGACATGCCCGGTGGCCGAGGAGGGGGAGAGAATCACGTGCACGAGCCAGCAGCCGGAGAGGGAGTTGCGATGAGCGAGATGACGACGCCCGGCGCCCCGGGGCCCTCGGGCCCGGACACCCCGACCGAGGGGACAGAGGCGGCGGCGTGCCCACAGATGATTGCCGCCTGGATTCAGGCCGTGCATGGCGATTCACTTTTCGAGGTCCGGTGCGTGCATCGGGCCGGGAACACCAATTCGGGGATCTACGCGCATGTCGGAACCCCGAATGATCACCTGGACTTTTCCTGGCTCCCCGCACACGCCAAGCTGCCGATCTCCGCCACGCCGCTCGAGGAGCTCGCCCAGACGTTCGCCGACGTCGATGCGAGGGAGAAACCGCGGGCCATTTACACCACATTGCATGGGATCGACTACGAGCGGCTCGAGCAGCTGCACGCCAGCCGACGGGCCGTCGCCGATGCCGATATTACGCGCTATCGCTGGCTGTTCGTCGACGTAGACGCGATCAAGGCACCGGAGCACAAGGGAGACCCCTCCACCGAGGAGGAGATGTTCCGGGCGCTGCGTTTGGCGGAGAGCATCGAGCAGGACCTGGTTGGCCGGGGCTGGTCGAAGCCCCTCAGGGCCATGAGCGGCAA
>SLDI01000202.1:0-2908 GCA_007125385.1 Phycisphaeraceae bacterium
CGGTGTGCATTGACCGAGGTGGTCGAACTGCTGGAGCGGGGCTTTCGCGGGACATGGGCGGACGGATACGACGGGGCGCTGCTGGAGGTGATCCAGGATCCGGAGCATGGGGCCGATCGTGTACTGGCTGCACTCCTGCAGCTTGTGCAGCAACGGGCGCGCGAGCGGCGGATCCATCTGCTCACCCGTCGAATGATCGATGCGCTTGATTGGCGGCAGCGCGCCGCGGTAGCCGCGGAACTGCGGCGGCGCCTGGCCGGTGACAGTGGGAACCAACTCACCCGATTGCCCGCGGCGCTGCTCGCTCCCCACGTCCTTGAAATGGCGCAGGCACTGCTCGAGACCAACCGCCAGCTCGAGCGCCTGCTACACGATCCACGCCAGCTGCTGCCCTGATGAAACACCACGCGCCATCCTGCCGCTGACAGAGACGAACCCACCACCACGACTGGCCCGGAGCCGACGATGCCGCGCAGCAACGAGGACAAGCTGGTGATCTTCAAACGGCGATTTCGCGGGCTTAGGCACGCCTACGGCACGTTCGATCCCGCCACCTGGCGCGGCTGGCAGGTCAAGGAGCCGGTGACCGATCAGGTCGTGCTCGCACATCTTTGTGGCCGCCAGCCGCTCGGCCTCTACCTGCTGGTGCAGGATCACACCCATGCGCTGACCGTGGACTTCGATGACGACGACGCGAACCCGCCGCTGGCGTTTCTGGATCGCTGTCGGCACTACGGCTTGCCAGCCTGTCTCGAAAGGTCCAAACGCCGCGGTTGGCACGCCTGGCTTTTCTTCGACGAGGAGGGCGTGCTCGCCTCCAAAGCAAGGCTGGTTGCGAAGATGATCCTCGAGGAGATCGACCAGCCCGCCGTGGAGATCTTTCCCAAACAGGATTCGCTGCGCCGCGGCGAGTTCGGCAACTTCATCTACCTGCCCCTGTTCGGCCGGCTCGTGCCCGAAGGCCACACCGTCTTCGTCGATCCCGACAAGGCTCTCTCGCCCCACGCCGATCAGTGGGCATTTCTGGAACGGGTCGAAACGATCGCCGAAGCGAAGCTGGATGAGCTGATCGAACTCAACGACCTGGCGCTGCCGGCCCCGGCACCGGGGGGGACGGCGACGGATGGTGAGCCCGTCGCTCTCCAGCGAACCTTCGGCCTGCCGCCGTGCATCCAGCGCATGCTCGAGCAGGGCGTCACCGCCATGCAGCGCGTCGCCTGCTTCCGCCTGGCCGTGCAACTGAAAAAGGCCGGGCTGCCCGAAACCATGGCCGTGACGGTGCTGGAAGCCTGGGCGCCGCGCAACCGACCGGCCGACGGCAAGCAGATCATCACCCCCGACGAAATCCGCGACCAGACCCGCTGGGCCTACCGACGCCCCTACACCGCCATCGGCTGCCACGATCCCACCGTCCAGGCCTTTCACGGTCCCGACTGCCCCTGCAGCAAATGGGCTTCCGCCAACGCGCGCCGCCCGTCCACACCGCAAGGACATCCAACGCGCCAGCCCCGGGCATGCACTGCCACCTGAAGGAGCTCACGAACCATGGCCAGGCAAGACCGGACCCGACCCAACGAACGAGCCTCGCGTGATGTCGAGATACCCCAGGCCGGCGCACCGCGCATCACGCGTCATCCCGAATTCCAGCTGATGCACTGCCCCGCCTGTGGCTTCCCGTTGACCGACCTCGACTTCGACGACCGCTGCATCCAGTGCGGCCGCCGCGCCTGCCCGAGCTGCACCGATTGACATGCACAGCCACATACCCGCCATTGACCGCCAAAGGAACACCGTGACGGAGATAAAGGCCATGAGCACCGACGAAACCCCCACGACCATCATCGCCAGCGGCTGCGTGGAAGCCGCCATCTTCATCGACCACCAGGGCGACAACCGTTCCGCCGAGGTCCGTGTCAGCCGCTGCTACCGGGACGGCGCCCAGTGGCGCCGATCGAACCGATTCTACGTCAACGACTTGCCGCGGCTGCGGCTCGTATGCGAGGAAGCCTACCGCGAGCTGGCGCTGCGCCGGATCAATCCCCACAGGCGGCCTCACAACGATCAACGGGAAGCGCACACGCGCTCCGACGACGCTTGCCCGAACGCGTGATCCGATGACCGAACGAGACGCATCCACCCTCGCCGGCATCCTCGGCGGTCGCGTCTGGCAGCCGCTGCCGGGACTGTGCTACGTGCTGATGCAACTCGCCGATGGCAGCGCGGTCATCTTCGGCGATGGCGCCGTTCGTCATTACGCAGACCTCGAGTCGATCGAAACGGGAGACCCGCTCAACGAGATCGAGTTCAGCGACCGTGAGGCGCCGTAGCTGCTCTATCGATCCCACCGCCGACAATAGCGAAGGTTGTACGTCAATATGACCTGGTAGTATGCAGCAGGATCCTCCTGCTTCTGCCGCAGCAATCGCTCGACGACTTCGCAGGCGTTCAGCATGATCACCTTCATCTCCTGGTCCGTGATCCGGCTCAGTTCGGGCCGGTCCAGCAGTTCTGATCGCTCGCCCGCATGCAGGTCTTCCATCGGCCCGTTACGAAATGCCATCGCCACGATCGCATTGGCCTCGTCGCGCAGGGTGAATCCACCTGGAAAGCGGCCTTCGATGGCCTGTCGAAATGCGTCGTATCCGTCGGCCATCATCGTTCCCGTGCGTGAGGCGCTGGCGTCGCCCGCCGCAGACAGTATCCTCCACGCTCCGCCCGGTTGCCAGCACACAGTCCCGCACCGCATTCATCAGGTGCGGTAAGTCCTGCGGCGTTGATCACGGTGTCCGGGCTGCGCGGCTTGAGGATGCCCGGGGGACATCCGCTGCCCCTTGCCCGTCCTGGAGGACGCAACGATGGCACTGCGAAAGCTTCACGACCAGGTCATCTTCCGTGATGAGCGGCGGTA
>SLDI01000510.1:0-2903 GCA_007125385.1 Phycisphaeraceae bacterium
CCCCCACGCCCGCCACCACCGCGCCTCCCAGGCGCACCATCCCCACCCTGCGCCTGCGCGAGGTGTACCGCTATGGCCTGTTCGCCCTCCTGCTGGCCATCCTCCTGCTGTTCCTCATCTGGCCCATCGCGCTGACCGTCCGCGGCGGGTTTCGCGCGCCGGACGGCACGTGGACGCTGCGCTACGTCGGCCTCGTCTTTCAGGACCCCGTGCTCGTCCAGGGGCTCATCAACAGCCTGCTGATCGCCGTCTTCACCACCGTCGGCGCTCTGCTGCTGGCCATGCCGCTGGCCATCCTCGCCGCGCGCTACAGCTTCCCCGGCAAGACGATCGTCACCGGGCTCGTGCTCGTGCCGCTGATCCTGCCGCCGTTCGTCGGGGCCATCGGCATGCAGGCGCTGCTCGGCCGCGCGGGCGCGGTCAACGCGCTGCTGATGAACCTGGGGCTGCTCGACCCGGCGGGCCCGGGCATTGACTTTCTCGGCGGGGCGGTGGGCGGGCGCTTCTGGGGCGTGGTCGTGATGCAGGCGCTGCACCTGTACCCCATCCTCTACCTCAACGTCACGGCAGCGCTGGCCAACCTCGACCCGACGCTCGAGGAGGCGGCGCAGAACCTGGGCGCCGGGCGGCTTCGCCGCTTCTTCCGCTGCACGTTGCCGCTGACGCTGCCGGGCATCTTCGCGGGCACGACGCTGGTGTTCATCTGGGCGTTCACGGAGCTGGGCACGCCGCTGATGTTCGACTACTACACCGTCACGCCGGTGCAGATTTTCTGGGGCATCCAGGAGATCGCCGACAGCCCCCGGCCGTACGCGCTGGTCGTCGTCATGCTCAGCGTCGCGACGATGTGCTATCTCTTTGGCCGGCTGACGCTGGGGCGACGGGCGTACGCGATGGAGTCCAAGGCGTCGATCGGCGCGACGACGCGGCCGCTGGGCTTCGTCCGCGGCTGGCTGGCGCTGGGCGTGTTTCTGCTGGTGACCGCGCTGGCGATCATCCCGCACATCGGCGTGGTGTTCAGCTCGTTTACCGCCGAGGGCTCGTGGTATCGCTCCGTCCTGCCGCTTCAGTGGACCACCAGCCACTACAACGAAGCGCTGACCCACGACCTGGCGTACCAGTCGATCCGCAACAGCCTCTTCTACGCCATCGGCGCGATGCTCGTGGCGGTGTCGCTCGGCCTGGCGATCTCCTACCTCGTGGTGCGGGCGAAGGTGCGCGGCGGCTGGGTGCTCGATACGCTGGCCATGCTCCCGCTGGCCGTGCCCGGGCTGGTGATGGCGTTCGGCTATGTCGCCATGACGCTGGCCTGGCCCTTCGGCGAGAATCACATCTTTGGCGGGCTGTTCTCCGTCGTCGGCGAGACGCCCAACCCCGTCGCCCTGCTGGTCATCGCCTACGCGATCGGCCGGCTGCCCTACGTCGTCCGTGCGACCACGGCCGGGCTGCAGCAGACGTCGGGCTCGCTGGAGGAGGCCGCCCGCAACCTCGGGGCCGGGCCGCTGTACGCCATCCGCCGGGTCGTCGTGCCGCTGATCATGGCCAACATGATCGCCGGGGGGATTCTGGTCTTCTCGTTTGCGATGCTGGCCGTGAGCGAGTCGCTGGTGCTGGCGCAGTCGGAGCGCTTCTACCCGATCACGATGGCGATATGGACTTTCTTCAACCGTTTGGGTGACGGCCCCTACATCGCCTCGGCCATGGGGGTCTGGGGCATGGCGCTGCTGACGGTGACGCTGCTGGGGGCGAGTATCCTGATGGGTAAACGGCTGGGCGCGATCTTCCGCGTGTGAGGGTTGGCCACAGATGCACACAGATGAACACGGATAAGAAGGAAGACAAATAAGGAAGCCAGGAAGCCAGGAACTTGACGAATAAACCGCGAAGACGCGAAGCAGGCGAAGGGCGCGAAGAAGAGTCATATTGGTTTAATCCCCTGCGCCTTCGCTCCTTCGCGTTTCTTCGCGCCTTCGCGGTTTATCGAATGCGTTACGGGTGTCCGGGTTTTTCAGACGCCTCTCTCTTTTTTTCCGGCCTTCATCCGTGTTCATCTGTGTGCATCTGTGGCTATTCCCTTCCCCTCGGAGCCGGTTGACGCTCCCCTCTCGCGCGGCTACTATCTGTCCATCCGGATAAAAGGATGAATCCATGCACATTCAAGACATACTCGCGGCGCACCCCACAACCTTCTCATTCGAGTTCTTCCCGCCCAAGACCGACAAGGGCATGGCCGCGCTCGGCGACTGCCTCGCCGCCCTCAAGCCGCTCAAGCCCGCTTTCGTCGACGTCACCTACGGCGCCGGCGGCGGCACGCGCGACCGCACGCTCGAGATCGTCAAGCAACTGCACACCGGCCACGACCTGACGGTCATCCCGCACATGACCACCGTCTGCCACCAGGAGGACGAGGTCCGCGAGGTCATCGACCACTACCACAACTGGGGCATCGACAACGTCCTGGCGCTGTCCGGCGACCCGCCCAAGAACCAGCCCGACTACGACCGCAGCCAGGACGCCTTCCGCTACGCCGCCGACCTCGTCCGCTGGCTGCGCCAGTACAACGAGAAGCACCGCCACCCCAACGGCCGGGGCTTCGGCATCGGCGTGGCCGGCTTCCCCGAGGGCCACCACGCCACGCAGAACCGCATGGACGAACTGCACCATCTCAAGGCCAAGTGCGAGGAAGGCGCCGACTGGATCTGCACCCAGTTCTGCTTCGACACGCCCGAGATCCTCGACTGGCGCGAGCGGCTGGAGGTCATCGGCTGCACCACGCCGGTAATCGTGGGCATCATGCCCATCACCAGCTACCAGATGTACGAGAAGCTGCCGGAGTTCGGCCTCGGCGCCAAGTACCCCTCCGAGCTCATGAAGCAGATCGAGGACCACAAGGACGACGACGA
>SLDI01000129.1:0-11030 GCA_007125385.1 Phycisphaeraceae bacterium
AAGGTCAGGTCGTGAGCCGCGGTGTCGCCCGACAGGTCCGACCGCAATTTCCCCGACGCGCTGCCTTCGAGCAAATCCAGCGATATCGGATCCGCGTCGAATACGCCGTCGGCGGCCTCCAGCCGGGCCGACACCGCGGTGGCCGCCACGTCGCCGTACTCGACGCGATCGCATGAGAGGTCGGCGTCGAAGGCCAGTTGCCGAGGCGGCGGCGCGTCGTTGGTGTTGCCGGTACGCAGAGCCTGAAGATCGACTTCGCAGCCGCTGAGCTCCAGGTCCTTGCCTTCACCGCCGGGCACCCGGAAGCGCGCGTTCGTGGCCTGCACCGAGCGCACCGACAGTTCACCGCGCAGCAGTGACAGTGGGGCGATGAGGATGTCGAGCCGATCCACGCGCAGGTCGTCGGTGACGACGTCGTCCAGCAGCACGCGTGGCGACGGCAGCGGGCGCACTCGCAGGCCGCCCTGGATTCGGGCGTCGCTGCCCAGTGCGTTGGTCAGTGCCGATTCGGCGCGTGCCTGCAGGGCGTCGGTGTCAACCAGCAGGAACCAGGCGGCGACGAGGAGCGCCGCGGCCGTCAGGGCGGCCAGGACCGTCAACGTTGCAACCGTTCGCGACATGGTGACCCCTGCAGGATTGCTTTGCCGCCATGTTTTCCACCGCGCCAGTCTAGCGCATAACTACTCGCGAATTCGTCACGGGGCGCCGGGAGCAGCGGAGAGGACATGCCCCGAGCGAACGGGCGCCTTCCACCGCGGCGTTCCCACTACTCGAGAGCGGCCACCTAATGACCGATCAGAGCAAGTTCCCATAAGCGAAGAAATCCGTTTCCACCCGCCAACCGTCTTCGCTTTTCTTCCAGACGATCAGATACCGACAATCTACCGCGGGGTCTTCCGGGTTCCTGGGCTTGACCTTCGCCCCACCGAGTTCGTACGCGCGGTCTCCGGATACGCGCACCTCCTCCTGGAAGAGATGGCAGTCCTCGAACGACTGTATCAACGCCTCGAACAGCTCCACGATCTGCGCGTGGCTGCGCATCAACGGCACATCGGGCGCAGACATTCTTGGTTCGTCCTCGACGTAATAATCTCGCACGAGCTCTCGCGCACGCCCGTTTCGGAAATGGTCCTCAAACTGATCCGACCGCCGTCGTATCTCGCGGGTAACCTCCTCCACACTGTATTCGCTCATTAGATCCACTCCCTTACAAAGATCATGCGTATCAATCGCGCTGCGTTGTTTCATGTCATGAAGTCGCGGGCCGGGTGCGCCCGCGGGTAATCGCGGAGAAACTTCAGGTACCGGGCCAGCGTGCGGTCTCCGCGCGTCAAGTTGCGCGGTCGATAACGTATGCTGTCGAGGATCGGACGATCCTCCTCCGCCGTGTTGATCAGCAGCTGGGTGCCGAACTCCAGCAGTTGCTGCCGGCCATTCTGCGCCTCGGGCGTATCCTCACCCTGTTCCACCGCGATCGTGACGAACGCGCGATGCCGTCCCGGTCGCGGCAGGGAAAAGCCCGCATAGACGCCCAGCCACCAGCCGTCGACAGTTCCCTGCTGCATGTAAGTACTCGAGCCCCTGATGCCAACGTTCCAGTCGATGTCAGGCCCCTGTCCATGCTCTGCAGTAATCTGGTAGTTGAAACCCCAGCGATCCCACGCGACGTCACGGTGGGGATCCTCGTGCCTGAACTTGACCCCGTGCACCACCTTGATGTGCTGCATGTCCGGTGTATTGGCAGCGAAGATCCACGGGTCGCACTGGTACTCGTCGGAAAAGAAACTGTGCAGGAGCAGGTTGCGCTTTTCGAACTCTGGAAGCTCCCACAAGGGCTCGCTGCCGTTGAATGCCCAGACGATGCCGTACTTCTCTACCGTGGGGAAATTGAACAGACAGGCCCGCGGTGGTGGTGGATCGCCGATCCCGGTCTTCACGCAACGCCCGCTCTCGTCGTACTCCCAATGATGGAATGCACACTGCACCCGGTTATCCACGATACGCCCTACCGAGAGGTCGGCGCCGACGTGTGGGCAGTACGCGCTCTTCACCAGCGGCGTGCCGTCAACACCCCGGAACGCGATGACCCTGCCGTCGAGAAAGTCCCGTCCGACGATCTGACCCTCACCGAGCTCACTCGACAGGCAGATCGGAAACCACGACTGGCTGAACAGACCATTCTCACCCTCCATGACCACCGCGGAGCCTGGCTGGCAGTCGGCGGACTCGGCCACGCGGCCGGTTGCCAGGGATTCATCGTTCATGAGACCTCCGAGTGTGTCTTGGCTGCGATGCGCTTACTCGCCCAGGTAATCGGGCAGTCGCCGACTATCGGTTTCGTTGTCCCAGGACATCGCGGCGATGCGCCAACTACCTTCTGACTTGACGAGCATGAAGGCATTAACGCCTCGCTGGGGGTCACCGTCATTGATTCGCGTCTCGAAGCCACACATCGCAATGGCGATGTTTCCGAACACGCGCACGTGATGTCCCAGCGTGCGCTCATTGAAATTCACGAGGTTTCCATCATCTCTCTGCTTCTGCATCATCTCCATGAACGGTTGCAGCGCGGTCGTCTTGGCCGGCCTCGCCGCCGGCACCATCAGCAGGTCGTCGAGGCACGGCTGCGAGAATCGCTGCCAGTCGGGGGGCGATTCAGGGGACCAGGAAATGGCCTCGAACAGCTCTGCCATCAGTCGGCCGATTGCTTCAACGTCGTCGACGTGCGTGTCGTTCATTTCATACTCCCTTCCAATTCGTTGTAGTCGCCTGGGCTTCGATGGCGCCATGCCTTTCAGAAGCGATAACCCATGTGCACGCCCACCTGTCTCGGCTGTGCGGGAAAGCCGCCCGGCACCGGGTTGATCGAGCCGAAGCCGGGCATCGCCACCTCGGCGAAGTAGGCCTTGTCGAAAAGGTTCTCGGCGTAGGCCGTCAACTGCACGTTGCGGTACTCGAATCCCACCCTCAGGTTGACGAGGTGGATCGCCTCCTGCCGGTCGTCAACATTGCCGAGCGACCAGCGCAGGCCACGCTTGAGCGACCAGTCCGAGCGTGCGAAGAGCGCCAGGTCAGGCGCCAGGTCCCGCCGGTACTGGAGGCCGACATTGGCAGTCATGTGAGGGACGCCGGGCAGCTTGTTTCCTTCGAAGCCGCTGCCGAGCGCGGTGGCAATTTCCTCGGAGCTGCGCCGCACCTCGGTCTCCAGCAGGCCAAGGCCCAGGCTGACATCCAGGTGCTCGTTCAGCCCGAGAAAGGCTTCCCCCTCGAACCCGTAAACGCTGGAGCGGGGCACATTGAACAGTGCCTGCGCGCCGGTACCGGGCTGCAGCACGTACTCCTGGCGATCGCTGTAGCGCATGTAGAAGGCGGCCAGGTTCATTCGCAGGCGCCGGTCCAGCAGATCCGCCTTGACCCCGGTTTCGAAGTTCCAGAGCGTCTCGGCATCGTACTTGCGCATGATGTAGTCGGTGCCATTGAAGGCGCCGCTGCGAAACCCCCTGGATGCGGTCGCATAGGTCATCAGCTGCGGAGACCACCTGTAGGCCAGCGAGACCTTCGGTTGCAGCGCACTGAACGTGGCTTGACGCGTGAGCTCCTCGGTGAGGCTGAGCTGGCTGCGTCGATCCCGGTCGTAGCGCAGCCCCAGTGTCAGCTCCATGTCTTCCATCAGGTCGTAGTTCACCTGGCTGAACAGCGCGAAGGTCTCGTTGTTGTTCTCGTTGATGCCGAACGGCAGCATCACGGCCTGCGTCCTGTCGACGGGTCCTTCGGGGCACGTGGCCGGGTCGATGAGGTAGCACGGGTTGGCGAACAGCAGTGTCGAGACGTCCTGGTCTATGTCCGCGTAGTATCCGCCCACCTGCCAACGCAGCCGGCGATCCGAGGGCGAGGTGAGCCGAAGCTCACCGGTCAGGCTGCGCACATCGACGAACTGGTCGGCTTCGAGCGCCGCGACCGCTTCAAGATCGATGTCCTGCCTGAACTCGTCGTCGACCTCGGAATAGGTCGTCGTGAGCGAAAGCTCGGCGAAGGGAAAATCCCATCGAAGCTGGGCGGCGACATCGGTCAATTCCCTGCTGCCCCGGCCCTCGGTGCCGGTACGCACATCCTGAGGCGCATCGTTGACGTCCCCGGACGGAATATTCACGAAGTAGCCGACGCCGCCATCCCGGTCCTCGTGAAACAGCCGCAGGTCGAGCGTGGCGTCCGGCGTCAGCTCCACCTGCAACCGGCCGCGCACGAAGTACATCTCCTCGAAATCGGCACGGCGGTCGCGAACGACGTTGTCTATCAGCCCGTCGGTGTCCCTGTAGCCTCCAACGAGGCTGAAATGCGCACGATCACGCACCACGGGACCGGAGAGCCTGCCCTCGATTTCGCGGGTATTCCCCTCGGCAACGCCCAGCCGTACGAGGCCCTGGTGCTGCTCGGCGGGCTGGCGGGTACGGATGCTGATCGCACCGCCGATGGCGTTGCGGCCGTACAGCGCGCCCTGCGGCCCGCGCAGCACCTCGATCTGTTCCACGTCGTGCAGGCTCTGCAGGATCTGGTACGGCGAGGTCAGTTGCATGCCATCCACGATGACCGCTACCGAGGGCTCCTGGAAACGCTGCATCGACACGCCGCGCATCGCGATGAACGCGGTACCGGGCTGCTGGGTCTGGCGCAGGTTGAAGTTGGGCAGCGCCTGGTTCAGGCCGCCCAGATCGGTGGCCCCCATGTCTTCGAGCGTGTCACCGCTGAAGACGCTGATCGCATCGGGGACGTCCTGCAGCGCCTCGTCGCGCCGGCGGGCACTGACCACGATTTCGTCAACCGCGCGGCCATAATCCCCACCCGAAGCGGCCGCGCCCTGCAGTGTCGAGCCGGCGTCCGCCGCCGACGCCGCATAGCATGGGAGCATCACCGCCGCGCAATACAGCCAGCCCCCCCTCAGTGCGCCAGACCTCCGCACACGAGCACTCGTGCAATGCATGCGCCTTCCCCCCCGTTGATTCCGGGCTCGAAACACCCGATCCGAGCCACGTTGGAGAGAATCTTCGACGTGGAGGGATGCGCTGGCGACCCACGGTTTTGGGGGTATACCCCCTGCCCGACCCCCTGCTCGGCCCCCTTTCGAATCGTGCCTCAGCGCGGGCCGGCCAGGGATCGCGGCTCGTCGGTCGCCCCACCCCGCCGGCGCGCGAAGGCCACCACACCGGCGCGTGACGTGACGCCGAGCTTGCGGTAGAGCGTCTTCCGATACCCCATCGCAGTGTTCACCGAGATGTTCAGCGTGCGCGCGATTTCCTTGCTGGTCATGCCGTCACAGAGGAGGGCGAACACCTGGCGCTCCCGCCGGCTCAGCCCTGGCGGCCATGCTTCGCAGGCAGGGCCGTTGCCCGGCCCGTCAGACAGCGTCGCGCTGCCCGGCGGTGCGCGTTCGAGTCGGGCCACGAGCGCCTGGGCCAACAGCTCGGCATTGGAGTCGAGCGGCGCCGGGAGGCGCACGACCTCGCGCAGGACCGGCTCGATCCATGGGCCCGCGGCTACGAACGGCAGCTGCTGTCCCGATGCCGCAGCGCGCCCGAGGGCCTTGACCGTCAGCGCGCGGGCCGCCTCCCGTTCACCTTCGACGTAAAGCAGGGCGGCCTCGAGGACCATCAGCTCCAGTTGGTAGCGGTGCGCCTGCAACCGCTCAACCAGGCGCCTGGCCCTCTGCAGCGAGTCACGCGCGACAGTCATGTCGCCCTCGGTCAACGCCACCCGGATGCGTGTCAGCAGGAGCGGCAGCTCCATGCGCCAGCCGCACTCGGCCAGCTCGCGCCGGTCTTCCGCGAGCGCGTCGAGACCGCGCTCCCGAAACTGCTCGATCGCCTGCTCGCCCCGATCCGCGAGCAGGAGCAGGCGGATCTCGTGCAGCGCCAGCCCGACATGCAGGCGGGGCAGCTCACGTCCGAGGAACACCGAGTCGGCTCCCGACAACGCCCGCCGGGCGGCATCGATTCCCTCGAGTTGCAGCAGCGCCCACGAACGCGCCTTGCAGGCCACATGCAACAGATCGACCCACACTTCGGTCGAATCTATGATGCCGAAGAACGGCTCAACCAGCGCCTGCGCACGCTCGAATTCGCACCTCTCGAGCGCGATATCGGCTTCGAAGACGTCGACGGCCACGATCTGGTCACAGTCCGGCCCCATCACCGAAGCCGCGGTTCGACGGGCGTCACGTAGCGCCTCGAGACTTTCATCGAAACGCGCCATCGACAGCAGGCACAAACCGCGCGCCATGTGGGCGTAGGTATGGATGGCCGTCGTTCCATCCGAAGCGACGTGCTGGGTCGATGCGATGCCGGCCTGCACGCCGCGTTCGAAATCGCCTTTCCAGAAGTACACCCACGCGAGCAGCTCCCGCGCGGCGGCCAGCAGCCCGCGGTCGAGATCGGTGCTCGTCTGTAACTGGCGTTCGAATGCGGTCAGCTGGTCGGCCGACCAGGGGCTGTCCTTGTAGATCGCGACCAGCAGTTCCAGCGTTGCACAGTCGACACGCAGGCGTTCTCCGTCCGCGGTAATGCCGTGGGCATCGGCGTCTGCAGTCAACTGCTGCCGGAGGCGTTGCAGGTATTCGTGCGCGACTTCCACACGCCCCTTGTGCAGAAGATGCTGAATCTGAAGCATCTGCATCGCCGGATGGGCACTCACCTCGCTGGTCGGGAGCGCCTGCAGCGGTGTCCACACCGAGGTGCCGTACCTGAGCGTCAACCGCCAACCACCGCCCGCCTCCACGAGGTTCGCCACGAAGGCCACGTCGCCGGTGGCGCAGGCGTGCTCCAGCGCTTCGCGATGGTCGCCGTGCCTGGACAGCCACGATGCCGCCTTTCGATGAAGGCCGGGCCGCTCGCCGATCGGGCTCCTGTCCAGGCGGGCGCGCAGGAAGTCGCGGAAGAGCTGGTGGTAGCGGTACCACCGGTGCTCGGGGTCCAGCGCGAACAGAAACAGGTTCCTCGAATGCAGCCACTCGAGGGTGTACGCGCTGTCGAGCCGGTCGGTAACGGCATCGACCAGATGCCCGCAAAGGCGGTCCAGGATTGCCGTCTGCAGCAGGAAGGTCTGCGTCCGGTGATCGAGGCGCTCGAATACCTGTTCAGCCATGTAGGTTGCAATGTGGGGCAGGCGCCCGGTCACCCGGTCAAGGTCCAGTGACTCGCTGACGTCGTGCGCGGACGCTGTCGAGGTTTCCGCCTCGCACATGAACCGGCACAGCTGCAGACCCGCAGGCCAGCCCTCGGTCTTGCGTGTCAGTATGTCGGCTTCCCGCGCCGAGACGATGTCGCACAGGAACTCGTGCGCCTCCGTTTCGCTGAAGGCCAGGTGTCGAACGGTCAGCTCACACAGGTTCGCCGATGCCGCCAGCCGCCCGACCTTGAGCTCGGGCCGTTCGCGGCTGGCGATCACGAACTGCACCCTGTGGCCCGCGGCGGCAATCAATTCATCGGTCAGCGCCACGATCGCCGGTGAGGCGGCAAGGTGAAAATCATCCAGGCACAAGGTCGCCGGCTGATCGTCCCGCAACAGCCGGAATAACGTCGTGTTGAGCAGCTCGCGCCTGGACATGGCGCGCAACGGGGGGCACGTTTCCGGCGCCGGGGCGGCGCCGCGCAGCTGCTCGGCGGAAGCCCAGATTCTGCGCGCGAACTCCTGCTCGTCCGACACCGCGCGGTCCAGGCCCACCCACATGGCCCTGCGGCCGCGCGCACGCATCGCGCGGAAATGCTGCCCGAGCAGCATTGTCTTGCCATAGCCGGCCGGGGCGCACACCAGGACCACGCCCGGCTGCCTGTCCGGGTCGAGCCGCTCGAGCAGGCGCTCGCGCGTCATGCCTCCGCTCGCCATGACAGGCGGCTCGGTGGTGTGCCCGGGGATCCGGTCGCTGCTGGACATGTCTTCCGCTCGCCGTCGGCCTACCTGCAAGGCATAACCTTCGACCATAGCGCAAGCCGGAGGGGCGAGAAAGCGACGTGCATACGCCACATTTTATCCATCCGCCGACCGCCCCGGACCACCAGTACCGGCCCGAGCATGGCATGCCCCCTGCCTGCCGGGACCGGGACCGCGCGCCGGGCAGCGCAGCTTCGGTCAGCCCGACCGCGTCAGCCGAGGCTCCGCCGCGGCGTCCGCACGCGCGGCCTCGACACGCGCCCGGGCCATGCGATCGGCGATTTCACTGGTCGCGACGCCCTCGCGCTCCGAGCGGGCGAATATCTGCCTGAGCGTGTCGGCGATGCCCGCCACCCGGGCCCGCACGTCGCATTGATCCATCCCGCTCACGGCATCGGCAGCCACTGCGATCACGCCCCCGGCGTTGATCACGTAGTCCGGCGCATAGAGGATGCCCTTCTCGTGCAACCAGCGGCCGGCCTGCGCCTCCTGCAGCTGGTTGTTCGCGCCGCCCGCAACCACCGGCGCGCGCAGGCGCTCGATGCTCGCGCGCGTCAACGTGCCGCCGAGCGCGCAGGGCGCATAGACCTCGGCCTCGGTGTCGAAGATGACATCGGCGGGCACCGCGCGGGCACCGAACGCGCTCACCGCCCGATCGACCTTCGCGAGGTCGGTGTCGTTGACATGCAGGCGCGCGCCGGCCTGTGACAGGTGCCGGCACAGCGCGGTGCCGACATTGCCCAGCCCCTGCACCAGCACACGCACGCCCTTCAGGTCGGATTGCCCGAGGCGGTAGTCGACCGCCGCCTGGATACCGTGAAAGACGCCGAGCGCCGTCGTCGGTGACGGATCGTTCGGCCTGCCGGTCCTTCGATCCACGCCGGCCGCGTAACGGGTGAACCGCGAGACTTCGACGATATCCCCGGCACTCACGCCGACATCCTGCGCGGTGATGTAGTGCCCGCCGAGCATGTCCACCGCCTTCGCGAACGCGCGCCACTGCCGGCCGCGATCGCCCGCGTCGGAGTCGGCCATGATCACCGCCTTGCCGCCGCCCAGCGGCAGTCCGGCGAGCGCATTCTTCCACGTCATGCCCTCCGAGAGGCGCAGCACGTCTTCCAGCGCCTCGGCCTCGCTCGCATAACTCCAGCGGCGACAGCCGCCGAGCGCCGGACCGAGCGTGCGGTCATGGATCGCGATGATCGCGCGCAGGCCGCTTCGCGCGTCGTGACAGTGCACCACGGCTTCGTGGCCGGCGAACGATTCGCTCGTATACACACCCATCATGTCCATCCCTCCCCGTTTCTATGCCGCGGTTCTTTCGTGGCCGCCGCCTGCAGGCGAACCGCCATTGGCGGCGAAGCGCGCCTCGAGCTCCGCCTCCCTGGCGCTGATGCGTGCCACCGCCTGCGCCTTCACCGGCCCGAAGCCGCGTATCTCCTGCGGCAACGCGAGCAGCTCCGTCGCGAGCGCCAGGTTCCCGGGGGTCAGCCGCGGCAACATACGCTCGAGCCGCGCTTCGTACGCGCGCAGGATCTCCCGCTCCATGCGCCGCTCGGCGGTCCATCCGAACGGATCGACGAACGTCCCGCGGATGCGGCGCAGCGGTGCGAGGCCGCGAAACACCCACAGCATCCAGCCGCCGAAGCGGCGCTTGCGGGGCCTGCCCGTGGCCGGATCGGGGCGTGAAAGCAGGGGTGGCGCCAGGTGAAACTCAAGCCGCGCCCCGCCTTCGAATTCCTCGGCCAGGCGTGCCGCGAAACGCCCGTCGGTATACAGGCGCGCCACCTCGTACTCGTCCTTGATGGCCATCAGCTGCGAAAGACTGCGGGCGACCGCCTCGGCGAGCGGACCCGGCTCGCCGCTGACAGCCGCCTCCCCGTCCGCGGCGCGCCGCACGGTATCGCGGTACCGCTCGGCGTAACGGCGGTCCTGGTAGTCGCCGAGAAAGCGCGCCCGGTGGTCGATGAGCTCGTCCAGGGTGCGCGGGGGCGCCTCGCGCCCGCGCGCCTCGTCGAGCACCTGCTCGAGCGCGCGCGGGTCGGCCGCCGCGCGGCGGCCCCACTCGAACGCCTGCAGGTTCATCTCGACCGCGACACCGTTGAGTTCAATCGCCCGCTGCAGTGCCTGGCGCGACAGCGGCACCAGCCCCTGCTGCCACGCGAAGCCGAGCAGCAGCACGTTGGTCGCCGTCGTGTCACCGAGCAGCCGGCGCGCGAGCCGCGTCGCGTCGACGAAATGCGCGCCGCCTTCGCGCACCGCGCCGGCGAGCGTCTGCCGCAGCGACGCTTCCGGAAAGCGCAGGTCGCGATCGCGGATGAACTCGGCCGGCATGTCCTGGTGCGTGTTGACCACGGCAGCCGAGGCCGCCGCGTCGACCCCGGCGAGCGACTCCCCGGAGGCCGCCACCGCGATGTCGCAACCGAGCAGCACGTCGGCCATGCCCGCCGGAATACGCACCGAGTGCGTGCTGCCGGGCCGGGGCACGATGCGCACGTGCGAGCTGACCGCACCGAACTTCTGTGCCAGGCCCGTCTGGTCGAGCACGCTCACGCCGCGGTGTTCGAGGTGCGCGGCCATCCCGAGCAGGTTGCTGACGGTGACCACGCCGGTGCCGCCGATGCCGGCGATCAGGATGCTGTATCCGCTACCGACCTCGGGCAGCTCCGGCTCGGGCACCGGCGCCAGCGAAGCCTCCAATTCGGGCCGCCGGCCGCGCCGCGGTTCGGCGCCATGCACGGTGACGAAGCTCGGGCAGAAGCCCTCGACGCAGCTGAAGTCCTTGTTGCACGCGTCCTGGTTGATCGCGCGCTTGCGGCCGAAGGCGGTCTCCAGCGGCACCACCGACAGGCAGTTCGATACCCGGCTGCGCGGGCTGCGCGAGGTGCCATTCGGATGACCAGGGGTCTGCGTTTTTCCGTCGTCATCCCGACCTATAACCGCGGCGCGGTGATCCTGGATACGCTGGACAGTGTCTTCGCCCAGACCCGCCCGGTGGACGAGGTCATCGTGGTCGACGACGGCTCGACCGACGATACCGCCGCATGGCTGGCGCCGGTGATGGACCGGATCACCTACATCCGACAGGACAACGCCGGCGTCAGTGCCGC
>SLDI01000046.1:0-2900 GCA_007125385.1 Phycisphaeraceae bacterium
GAGACGTCATTTCGGGGTGCCACGGCTTGACCGCGAAGCGGCAAGCCGTGGCACCCCACACCGTGAACTTCGCGCGTGGCGGCGCTGACCGGCGCTATGCCGACGGGTGGACTCGAACCACCAACCTGCTGGCGAAGTCGACGAGTACTTCAAACCAGCACAATGTTGCGCCCAGGCCAGTCATCTCGACGGCGTCGGCGACGGACATCCTGGCCAAGGTCAAGCGGGCGTGGAAGGCACGGAATATGGTGTAGACTGTTTGGCGCCGGATTGCCAGGCCTTCGGGCCCTTTGTCGGGTGGGTCGCGAGGCGAAACCCACCCGACGCGGACGGCACCGCGACCCGCCGCCGGCCGGCGCACGTACGAGCCCCATGCCCATGAAAATCGGCACGCTGCTGAGAAAGCTCGCCATCCGCTTCGTGGTCCTGCTCGTCCTGTTCCTGGGCGTGATGTCGATCATCAACTGCTCCGGCCACCGCTCGCTGCGGGCCGAGCTTGCGCAATGGGAGCAGGCGGGGCTGCTGCTGGAGCCGGAGCGCGGCGACGGCCGGGCGTGGCGCGAGGCCGAGGCCGCCTACGCAACGCTTTCCCGGCAGGCGGTCCAGCTTCTGAACGAGGGCCCGGACGAGGACGCGGAGCTGCGCCAGCTCGCCCTGGACGAGACGGCCGAGGCCCGGGCGGCGATCGCCGAGGCGGTCGGCGAGACGGGCACCCTGCCCATCGACGCCGACGCGGCCTTCGATGAGCAGGTGGAGCAGCGGCTTCAGCGGCTGGCGTACGTGCGGCAGTTCACCGGGCTGCTCGACGGCGCGGCCAGGACGTACGCGGCCCAGGGTCGGCCTCACGACGCGGCGGCGGCGTTGCAGACGCTCGGCCGGCTCAGCGCGTACGTCGGCCGCGACGCCAGCCTCGTGGCGCACCTGGTGCGCCTGGCGATGGACGCGCAGCTTCTGGCCTCGATGCACGCCGTCTACGCCGACGCCCGCCTCCACCCGCCCGACGGCCTGCCGGCGGCGCTGGCCGCGACCGACTACGCCCGCCGCTTCAACGACATGCTGCGCGGCGAGGCGGCGATGGTGCCGGCGTTCATCGACAGTGAGCAGCAGGCACGCGTGGCCCGCGGCTGGTGGCAGCACGACCAGCGATACACGCTCGAGCACAAGCGGGCGCTGATCCACGCGATCGGCCAGGGCACGCCCCTGCGCGAGCTGGCGATCCCGACCGACGACGATCATCCCTGGTGGAGCCGATCCGCCGGCGTGATCCTGCCGGCGATCGACGATGCCCGCGAGCAGACCCTGCGCGTGGCGGCGAAGCGAGGCCAGGCGCTCGTCGCGCTGCGATTGCGCGAGCATCGGCGCGAGACGGGGGCCTACCCCGATTCGCTCGCGGCAGCGCTCGGCGACGAGCCCGACGCCACGCTGCTTGACCCGTTCACCGGCCAGGCGTTCGATTACCAGCGCCACGGCGAAGGCTTCGTCCTCACCGCCACGACGGGCGACGGCGAGGCGGTGACGTGGCGGTGGGATGAGTGAGGCGGGGCGCACGGCGGAGGTTGATCCGCGTCGCCCCAGGGGCGACGGCCAGAGCGGCTTTTAACCCATTCGCAGCGACTTGGGTGCCACTGACAAGCGGAGTCCGCGGAGCTTGTCAGTAGCACCCGCCATGAATGGATTGAACGCGCGCTCACAGGGCGTCAGTGAGACCGGCATGCATCGATTGAATCACCTGACCGCGCTCGTCGTCGTTGCCCTGGCGCTGGCGTCGGCCGCGCATGGCGACGACGCGCTTTTCGGCCGCTACGAGGCACGGGACTCACTGGCGATCGAGGGCGACGACAGCGCCGCCGCGGCGCGCGTGCTCGAGCACATCGCCTGGGAGCCGGCGGCGTTCGACGTGCGCGTCGGCCCCGGGCGATGGGGCGCCGATGCGGTGGTCAGCTTCGCCAGTGCCCGGCCCGTGGCGGATGTGGTCGGCGATCGCGTGCTGCTGCTGTGGTACGCGGCGCGCGACGAGGCGGGGGCGATCATCGACGCGCCCGCGGCCGTGGTGGTGCACACCGTTCACCCGCAGATGATCGTCGGGCGCATGATCGCGGCCGGGCTGTCGCGGGAGCGGGTGCATGGGTTCGTGCTGGTGCTGCCGGGCTTCGACGTGCGGGCCCAGCCGGGCAGGGCCGAGGCGGTGACGCTGCTGGAGCGTGCCGGGCAGGCGGTGGCGGACGTGCGGCGGGCGCGCGACGCCGTGGCCGCGCTGCCCCACGTCCAGCCGGGGGCGATCGCGTTGCAGGGCACGAGCCTGGGCGGGTTCGTCGCGGCGACGGCGGCCGCCCTGGACGACGCGTTCGACCCCGTGCTGCTGGCGCTTTCGGGTGTGCACCTGCGGCGCGTGCTCGAGGACGGCCGGGCCGACGCCGCCGTGCTGCGCCTGACGCTGGCGCGGCACGGGTACGTCGGCGAGGCGCTGGACGAGCTGCTGGCCAGCGTCGAGCCCGCGGCGGTGATGCATCGGCTGAGCGCGCAGCGGACGTGGCTTTTCAGCGCCCGCCACGACCAGGTCGTGCCGCCCGCCGCCACGGCCGCGCTCGCCGAGGCCCTGGGCCTGGGCGAGGATCGCCACGAGGTCTTCGACGCCAACCACTACTCCGCCGTGCTGCACCTGCCCCGGCTGATCCGTCGCATGGCGGGGATCGTCAACGGCCAGGAGCCGTAGCCGCGACGGGAGGGAGGGGGCACAAGCGGAGGCAGTTCCACGTGTCGGAGAACGGGTGCCACTGGCGGCTTGTCCGCCAGTGCCCTGGACGCCCGTCAAGACTTGCGGGGCCTGCCTTACGTGTGATCAACGTCCTGACGGCATTGGTGCGCCTGGGCCCTGGCGGGCAAGCCGCCAGTGGCACCCC
>SLDI01000706.1:0-2890 GCA_007125385.1 Phycisphaeraceae bacterium
ATGATTCCTGTTTTTTCATAGGGATATGCCTGTCAATATTTTACATCGACATTGACAGATGCATTTATGTGCATATATGCTATATTTTGTGGACAAGGCCATCCCCAAGCGCGGCGTATCGCAGCGATCCCTCGAGCAGGCGGTGCAGACGCTGCGCGTCGCGGCCCATCCGCTTCGCATCCGCCTGCTGGAACGCCTGGAGCGATCAGCGGGCCCCCTTTCCGTCAACGACCTGGCCCGTCAGCTCCGTCAGCCGCAGTACGCCACCAGCCAACACCTCTCGCGCCTGTATCTCAACGGCCTGCTTCGGCGTCGCCAGCGCGGGCGCGAAGTCTTCTACCGCATTGCCGACAAACGCGTCATCGAGCTGCTCCAGTGGGTCCGCCGCTGCCAGCACGACGACACCTGGGTCCGCACGGGCGAGGGCATCTGAGCCGCGGCCAATTGTGCCTCCGAGCCATGACTGAGCCGAGGACGGGACAAGCGCGGCCCGCCCAGGCCCGGCCCCATTGTCACATGCTGAATCTTCCCGTCTTTGACACAACGCAAAGAAGCCCCGCTGGCCGGGATCTACGATTGTCTTTTGCCCTGCCGCCGAAGCCCCTGGCTGCCTGCTACTGCGAGGAGTCATCATCGTGCCCGAACATCAACCGAGCGAAGGTGAAACGTTGGCTGACCTGAACCGTCTCTTTGTCAGGTCGTTGCGCGGCTTGGCGGACGCCGGCCGGGCCGACGAGGCGTGTCGGATCGCGGCCGAGGGCTGGTCTCGACTTCGACACGTCGCGCCGCGTGAGGCCGAACGCCTTAACGGCGCCATGCACTACATGACCGGCGTGGTCGGCAAGGCGGCCAAGACAGACCCCATGCAACGAGGTGCCCAATGACGATCACTGAAGAGCTGGACGTGCGCACACTGGTGCCAATCAAGCGGCATGAAATGCTCTTGCAAATGTTTCGCGACCTTCCCAAGGGCGCGAGCTTCACCTTTATCAACGACCACGATCCGAAACCTTTGTATTACGAATTCCGCTCCATCTTCGGCGATGTGGTTGGCTGGGAGTATCTGGCGCGCGGCGGCAAGGCGTGGAAGGTCAAGGTCACCCGGACCGACGATTCCCGAGGACGCGACCTTTCAGGTGCGTCAACACTGATCGACCTTCGCAAGACGGACGAGCGAGACTGGAAACATGTGATTTTCCATCGCTACGGCATGATGCCGACCGGTACGGTCATGGAGATCCTCGCCGCCGAGGATCCGGACGAGATTCACGCGATGTTTGAAGATAAATTCAAAGGCCAGCACACCTGGACGTACAGGAAGCAGGGTCCCGACGAATACGTAATCCACATCGAGAAACAGGCTGGTCAGGAATTGGACGCCAGCGGCGCCGCGGTGATTGACGAGTTCGACGTGCGGCCCCATTCGCCCGCCAAGCGGCACGACATGATTTTTGACGCATTCGACCGGTTGCAGCCGGGCGAGGCTTTCATTTTCACGAACGACCACGACCCAAAGCCGCTTTACTATCAAATCGAAGCCGAGAGTGATGTGGTCTTCGTGTGGGAGTATCTCGAACAGGGGCCTGAGCGGTGGAAAGTGAAGGTGGCGAAGCGTTGAGCGCGTGCATTGCATCCGCCTAATCGAGAGCGCAGCAAGCAAATCATCCTCCCATGCCGTGACCTTGATTGGTGCCATACGGGGTGGCAAGGTAATTTAGGCGTCGTGACGAGTGCAGGGACACCTGGTTGCCGCGAGATGGAGACAAGGACATGAAACATGCAACGTTGATGTCGGGCGTCATGACTGTGGCAGTGCTGGCCGCGATGCTGGTAGTCTGGCAGCCGTGGGCGCATGCGAACGACAGTGTCGAGAACAGGAGTGATGCGCTGTCGCTAATCACGGACACGCCCGAAGAAGGATTTGCCCTTGCCGTGGCGCTGGCGCGCAAAGGCGTAACTGATACACAGCCGGATACGGAGGTGCTGCACGGCCTGCGCGAGCAGTACGCCAACGATCCGGACAGCCTCACGGCCGCATCACATGTCGTGGCCGTGCATTTTCAAACCGTGGCCGCGGCCAATGATTACTGGCGAGAGTAGTCACAGGCCGCTTCACAAGGCGATTGATCGTGTCAAGCTGGTCCTGCCCCTACTTTGATGAAAAGAGCGACTGGTGTCGACGGTTGAACACCGACTGTGTACCCGGCCGCAAGGGCTGTATTCTGCCCAAGACTCTCACCTACGCCGTCCCTCCGGAACGCCGGACCGAGTTCAAGAAGGCCGAACGACTGGCCCGGCAGCATGGCACCCAGAAGCCGACATGAACACGGCCCCGTACGCACCTCATGAATTGTTGAGTGACTCGACCATGGACCATGCTGCCAATGGTGCGCAGGACGACACCGATTCCACCTTGTCCGCCATTGAGCAGCGTTTGCGCAGCTAGCCTTGAGCACGAGGTCCCCGAGGTGGCGTTCGATGAGCGGATCGCCCCCGGCGCCCGCCGCGCCATCGAGCGCATGCTGGCGCTCGACGCCCGAGCTTTCTCAACAATCATCCGTAGCCGCTACTTGCCCTGAAAGAACTTCTTGACCGCATGCACGGTCGTCTGCCGGCCGATGTGGGCGATGGCCGTGGTGATGGGCACACCTTTCGGGCAAACTTTCACGCAATTCTGGGCCTGGCCGCAGTGGTTGATGCCGCCCGGCTCCATCATCACATCCAGACGCTGGTCCTTGAGCTCTTTGCCCGTTTCGTGAAGGTTGAACAGCAGGGTCTGGGCGAAGGCGAACGGGCCGACGTAGTCGTTGTCGATCGTGTATTGGGGGCACGCTTCGAGGCAGCAGCCGCAGGTCATGCAGCGCGACAGCTCGTAGCGCAGCTCCTGTTG
>SLDI01000625.1:0-10983 GCA_007125385.1 Phycisphaeraceae bacterium
GAGGCCGGCCTTGTCAGTGGCACCCACCCTTCGGACGGAGCCTAATGGATGACCGCATCGCGGCCGTAGGTGTTGGCGATGGCCCCGAGCGTCTCGCCACACGGTCCGCCGGCGGCCGCGGCTTCGTAGCTGATCTCGCGGCCGGCGAAATCGAGGATCGGAAAGTAGGCCCCGCTGACATGCGTCGAGCTGGCGGGCATGTAGTGGCCGATGAAGCTGTGCCGCCACCGGTCGGCGCTGCGGTTGCGCGGCGAGCCGTGGATGAGGCTGCCGCCAAAGAACAGCGTGTCGCCCGCGTCCATCTCCAGGGCGACCGCCTTCATGCCTTTGGGCGGGTCGACGAGGTTGGTGCGCCGACCGTCGCGGAACTGCTCCGGGTCCGGGCAGATCACGTCCAGCCTGTGCGTGCCGGGCACGACGTAGAGCCCGCCATTGCCGGGGTCGGCGGCGTCGATGGCCGTCCACGCCGCCACGCACGTGCCCGGCTGCACCGCCAGGTAGAAGTTGTCCTGGTGCAGCGCCTGGCCCGGCGAGCCGGGCGGCTTGTAGTAGTACATGCTCTGGCACGCCACCGCCGGCTCGCCGAAGAGCTGCCCCAGCGCCGTGCCGAGCTCGGGCTTGAGCATTGTCCGCCTGGACAGCTCGCAGAAGCGATGCGGATGCATGACGCGCGGGTAGCGCTTCAGCGGGTCGTCGGTGTCCGCGGCCGGGGCCCAGTGCCCAGGCACGGGCTCGCCCGCCTCGGCCAGGGCCGCAAAGCGATCGCGGATGGCGCGCACCTCGTCGGGCGTGAACAGGCCGCGGGCGACGACGTAGCCGTCGCGCTGCCAGGCGTGGAGCTGGGCGTCGGAAAGGATGGGCCGGGGCGTTGATGGCGCTGTCATCGGCTCGACTCTACCGCCCGCGACCAGTGCCCGTCAATGGCGCCGGGCGGTAGAATGGCCGCGAGCGAAAGGGCTGGCGATGGCTGGCAGGTTGACAATCGTCGCGTCGCTGCTGGCGGGCATCGCCCTGCTGGCCGGGTGCGATCGGTCCGAGCCCGCACCGGGCGAGCCGGCCGGGCTGGCGCTGCCCCATGGCGACGACCTGGGCAATCGACAGTTGGCGGACGTGCGTTCGATCCGCGGCAGGGGCGGCGGTGCCGGCGGTCACGCGCTGCGCCTCGCCCGTGACGAGGAATGGGTGAAGCTGCCGGCGCAGGGTTGGCGGCTCGGCCGGCTGGCGGTGCGCGAGCATGAGGTGGTCTTCGCGTGGCTGAGCGACGGCCGGCCGCTGGCGGCCGAGCCGCCATCGTTCCAGTGGGACGCCGTCGACAGCGGCGCGGTCGGCGGGCCGCACGATCATCTCGTCGTCATGCCCCTGGCCCAGCGACGCCGGCCGCAGGGCTACGTCGTCGACGGTGAGCAGGTGCCGGCCCGCCCGCAGCGAGCCCGCGCGGTGCTGGCGGACATCGTCGGCCGGGAGCTGACCGATCACCAGGCCCGGCAGGCGCTCGAGCTGGCCCGACGGGTCGAGCGCGTTGACGAGACCGTGCTGGACTGGCTCGAGGCGCTGGCGGACGGCCGCATCGACCTCGCCACGGTGCGCCGCGGCGACGCCGGCATCGAGGGCGGCGGCGTGCTCGGGCGGCGCCAGATCGAGCTGCACGTCGGGCGGCTCGATGACCCGCGAACGCTGGGCATGCTGCGCGGCGAGGCGGCGCTGACCCTGCTGGCGGTATCGGGGCAGCAGCGCCGCGACGCCCTTGCACGCGTGCTCGCTGACGACGACGCGGCGATCTACGCGCTGCGCTCGCTGGAGGGTCATTTGCCGCTGACCAGGCCGATGGCCGAGGCGCTGGTGGAGCTGATGCGTCAGCGACTGCGCGAGGCGCGCGAGGATGAGATCGATGCGCTGCGCGTGCAGATCACGGCGGTGCTCGATGTGATCGGCGGGCACGTCTGGGAGCTGCTGACGCCCGAGGCGCGGGCCGGGGCCGAGCGGCGCGAGGCGCGACGCGGCGGCGAGCGCAATCACCTGGACCTGGCCGTGGACCTGGGCATCGCCACGATGGAGCATCCGAGCTGGGACGTGCAGCAGGTGGGCTTTCGCATGGTGCAGCGCTGGACCGACTGGGGCTGGCAGATCCCGCAGCGCCGGCGCCTCGAGGAGGCGGTGCCCGGGCTCGGCTCGGAGCAGGTGCGCGAGCGGTTGACCGCGCTCCTCGAGGAGGCGGACCATTGATCTTGGCGTATGAAATGTTCCTGAAGTGGGTGCCACTGACAAGCGGAGTCCGCGGAGCTTGTCAGTGCGAATCGTCGTTAAGCACTGACAAGGCCGAGGACGGCCTTGTCAGTGGCACCCGATGCCGTGAACTCTGGCTGTAGGGTGGGTAGAGCGAAGCGAAACCCACCGGTTGCGGCGGGGATCCACGGCCAACCTGGTGGGTTTCGCTGCGCTCTACCCACCCTACATCAGCGCCGCCACGCCTAAAGTTCACGGCGTTGCGTGCCACCCGATGCCGGTTTTTTTGAGGGATTCCGAGACCGATGAAGATCGCCACTGTCGACACATTCCACGTCCGCCCGCGCTGGCTGTTCGTCAAGGTCACGACCGACGCGGGGCTCGTCGGCTGGGGCGAGGCCACGCTTGAGGGCCGATCACAGACCGCCGAGACGGCCGTACGCGAGCTGGGACGCGTGATCGTCGGCCAGGACCCGCGCCGCATCGAGCACCTCTGGCAGCGCATGTACCGCGGGGGCTTCTACCGCGGCGGGCCGATCCTGACCAGCGCCATCTCCGGCATCGAGCATGCGCTGTGGGACATCCTCGGCCGATCGCTCGACGTGCCCGTTTATCAACTGCTCGGCGGCGCGGTGCGCGAGCGCATCCGCATATACGGCTGGGCGCCAGGCGGCAGGACGGGCGACTACATTGAGAAGTTCCAGCATCGACTGACGTCCGGCCGCTTCACGGCGTACAAGTTCACGCCCGTTGAGGCCTGCCGCATGATCGAGACGCCGGCGGCGATGGACGCCGCGGTGGCGCGCCTGCGCGAGGCCCGCGAGCTGGCCGGCCGGGACGTCGACATCGCCGCGGACCTGCACGGCCGCGTCACGCCCGCGCTGGCGCGGCGGTTGGCGCAGAAGTTCGAGCCGTTCGACCCGATGTTCATCGAAGAGCCGGTGCTGCCCGGCGACACCGCGGCGATCAAGGCCGTCGCCGCCTCGACGACGATCCCCATCGCCACCGGCGAGCGCCTGTTCACGCGCTGGCAGTTCCAGGAGCTGATCGAGCAGCAGGCGGTGGCGATCGTCCAGCCGGACCTCGCCCACGTCGGCGGAATCTACGAGGCCCGCAAGATCGCCGCGATGGCCGAGTCGCGCAACATCGCCGTCGCCCCGCACTGTCCGCTGGGGCCCATCGCGCTGGCGGCGTCGTTGCAGCTCGACGCCTGCACGCCCAATTTCCTCATCCAGGAGCACGTGACGCTGGGCGAGGGGTATCTCAAGCAGCCCTTCGAGGTCGTCGACGGCCACATCGCCGTGCCGCAGGGGCCGGGCCTGGGCATCGAGGTCGACGAGGACGCGCTCCAAGCTCACGCGTTCGCCGGCGACTGGGACACGCCCACCTTCGCGCTCGACGACGGCTCGATCGCGGAGTGGTGAGCGGCTGGGACAGGGGGTCAGCTATCGTCAATGGCCGTGCGCGGCACGGCTTGCCCTTCGGGTCAAGCCGTGGCACCCGGCACCGGCCGTCGCGTTACGTTCGGCCGGCGAGCGTGGCCACATCGTTGTCGACCTCGACCGTCGCCCCGCCGGCGGCGCTGGCGTGCACCGCGTCGGTGAAGCGCATGTAGCGCACGCCGTCCTCGAACGTGGTGAAGCGAATGGGCTCGCGGCCGCGGATGGCGTTGATGAATTCCTCCTCCACGCGCCAGCCGGGGCCGCGGCGGGCGTCGATGTCGACCGGGCCCAGGGCCTCGTCGCCACGTGTCGCGAAGTGCAACTCGTGGCGGGCCAGGTCGACGCGGATCGAGCCCTCGCTGCCGTAGATCCACACCTCCTGCGACCCGTCGAACCCGGCGACGCTGGACATGAACAGCTCGAACGTCGCGTCGTCGCGCTGCATGCGGCCGAGGATCGCCAGGTGATCGGGGATGGTGATCGGCTCGACCTGGCCCGTCTCGGGGTTGCGGCCGCGGTCCACGACGACGCGCGTCTGGGCGCACAGGCTCGCCACGGGACCGACCCAGCGCATCATGGCCTCGTAGTGGATGCCCAGGGTCATGACGTTGCGGCCGCTGTAGATCTCGTTGCGTCGCCAGGGCTTTTCCGCGCCGTCGAACACGGCCGGGCCACCGAGGCAAAACGCCGCCCGCACGCCGATGAGGCGGCCGAGCTTCTCGTCGACCAGCTCGCGCACGAGGTGGTCGTAATGCAGCGTGAAGGGTGACGGCACCACCTGGGCCACCAACTCCGGCCGGGCCCGCGAGGCGGCGAGCATCTGCTCGGCCTCGGCCGCGTCCATCGCCATGCGCGCCTCGGTCATCACGTGCTTGCCCTGCTCCAGCGCCTTGAGCGTGAACGGGCAGTGCTTGTAGGGCCAGGTGCCGATGACGATCGCGTCGATCCCCGCGTCGGCGAGCAGGGCATCGGGCTCTTGCTCGGCGCGGGGGATGTGGAACTCGTCGCAGACGCGCTGCGAGGAGGCGAGGCTGCGGTTGCACACCGCGACGATCTCGACGCCCTCGATCGCCTGCAGGCCCGGGATGTGTCGGCTGCGCGTGTTGGCGCCGGCGCCGAGGATGCCGACGCGGATGGTGGAGTCAGCGGCCATGTTCGCCTCACTGGGGTCAGGGATACCGATCTCACCGGCTTCAGCCGTGCAGGGACGCGAAGCGCCAATCGGCCAGTGGTTGAAACAACCCGGTGTCGAGCTCCATGCCGCAGCCGAACGGCGCCGCGAGCACGCTGGCCAGGTCGATCTGGCCGTCACGAATGTCGAGGGTGGGAACGCCGGCGGCATCCGCGCGGTAAAGATCGCCATGCCGCTCGAGCACGCGACGCTGCACGGCCCCGGGCAGCATGCCCAGGCCGCGAAAGTAGTGGTGGCCGTTGCGCTCAACGTGCTCCAGGCCGAGGCTCGCCATCACGGCCAGATCCTGGAGCAGCGCGACCGGCCCGACGTTGGCCAGATCCTCGCCGGTGAGCACGAAGCGCCGGCCCGCGTCGTCGTGGCGGCGGTGTGCCAACAGGCAGGCGTTGGCCACGCCCTTGAACACACCCTTGCAGTTCTTGTGGGACGTGCCGACATAGCCTGATTCCAGCGCGACGCGCAGGCTGCCGAGCTCGCCGTCCGACTCGTCGATGATGATCGGCGGGCGATCGGGCCAGTTCCGCAGGGCCTCGGCCGTGCCCTGCGCCAGGGCCACGTCGCGGTGCAGCGGCTGCTCCACGACGATCAGCCGGCGCAGCATGTCAGCGAGCTCCTGATCGCGGCCGAGCGCGTCCCAGAACGCGCGGAAGGCGGCGACGCTGGGGTACTGCTCGTTGCCGTCGAGGGTGAAGGTGATGGGCGCGTCGGCCTGGCGCAAGAGCGTTGCAATGGCGCGAAGCCGCTGGCGGTCGACATCCTCATCGCCGCCGAGCTTGATCTTCAGATACCGCAGCCGATAGCCGGCGATGCATGCCGCCAGCGAATGCGGCAGGCCGTCGTCAACCCGATCGCCCGGGTCGATCTCCGCGTCCGTCAGCGGATCGGACAGCCCGACCGTATGGCGCACCGCGATCCGCGGCCTCGGGGCGGCCGGCAGCAGCGACGCCGGGTCGATGCCCACGAGCTGAGGGTGGATCGCCCCCGCGTCGAAGCCGAGCCCACCGCAGCGCAGGCCATCGGCGAACGTCGTCGCCTTCGCCTTGCACCATGCGTCGATCGCCGCACGCTCCACGACCGACGCGCCGAAGCTCGCCAGCAACGGCGGGTACCGCCGGGCCTCGGCCCAGGCGTGCTGCGTCGCGTACAGCTTGTGCCACAGCTCGAAGACCGAGGCGCATGCGCCTGCCTGCTCCGCGAACCGGCACGCGCCGCGGATCACCGCCAGCATGTCCTCGACGTCCTGCTCGAACGACGTCGCCGGATCCTTCGTGAACCACTTGGGCGGCAGTCCTTCGGCCGCGAGGCCGTCAACCGCGCGGCCGTCGATCTCGAACGTCAGGCGCACGAACAGATGGGGCAGGGCGGTCAACGTCGCGATGCCGTAACGGAACGGCATGCGCGTGCGCATGTTGTGGACCCACAGGCGCGTCCGCCGCGCCGCAATGCTCATGCCGCCTCCCTCGCGTACGCCTTGAGCGTCTCCAGCTCGCCCGGCAGGTGGTCCTCCGGCTCGCGCCAGTTGATCCACTCGCCACTGACGAACCCGTCGTAGCCGTCGCGCACCAGCAGCTCCACCACGCGGCGATGATCAAAGTCGCCCTGGCCGATCGGCACCATTTCCAGCTTGTCGCGGCTGTTCAGGCCGTCGTGCACGTGCACGTGGCGAATCCACGGCTTCAGCGCGTGGTAGGCCTCGTCCATCGTCCAGCCCGACTGGCGCACCGGGTGCATGACGTCCCAGTTCACGGCCACGTGGCGGTGACTGACCTTCTCCATGACGGCGGCGACGTGGCGTGGATCGGTCCACGCGTCGTGCGTTTCCATGCAGAGCGTGACGCCCCGCTGCTCGGCGCGCGGCGCCAGGCTCGCCAGCGCCTCGGCCACGCGATCGATGGCCTCGTGCCGGGTCATGTCGTCGGGAAACGCCCCCCCGAACACCCGCAGCCGCAGGCTGCCCAGGTCCGACGCCAGGTCGATGTACTCCTTCGCCTGCCGCACCGCCTGCTCCGTCTCCGCGGGGTCGGCGAACCGGCTGGACACCGCCAGACAGCACATCGCCACCCCGCTGGCCTCGAACTGCCGGCGTACGGCCTGCCGCTGCTCGGCGTCCAGCGAGACGTCGATGCCGTGCGCCTGCTGCGGGCTGACGCGCGGCTCGACGCCGGCGTAGCCGTAGCCGCGCGCGGTGTCGAGCACTTCGTCCAGGCGCTGTTTCGGCGTGGAGAACGTCATGAATGCGAAGCTGAGCATGTTCGACCTCTGTTCGCAGCCCGCGGCGGCGGCGCGACGCCGCGGCGAAAGCCCGTCGGGGCCCATGAAGCCCAATCCTACCACCGCCACCATCCAGGCGCCCCGGATGCGTCCGATCAGACCGGGGACGCCCGGTAGCGTTCCTGCCTGGCCATGAACTCGAAGACCTGCCGATGATACGGGCTGAATGCCGGTTCCGGAACGCCGTGCGGTGGAATCGCCGGCGTGCCGTAGCCCGTCTGGAACATGTCGTGATGGTAGATGCTGTAGCCGCCGAGCTTCCACACCTCGTACATCTGGAGCATGTGCTCGACGGGATGCGTTGGCTCCTTCGGCCCGCCGAAGCGTGGCGTGCCGTTGCGGGCCGGCTCATCATCGACCACCGGCTTGCCGTACGCCTCGAGCAAGGCGGCGACTTCGCTCGGCCCGCGGACCCAGGGGCACTGGCGTGAGGTGTGCGGCGTCAGATAATCCAGGGCCCGGTTCTGCGCCGCGTCGCCGAGCACCCCCGCGACACCCGGCGAGTTGGTCACCAGGCGATCGGGGTCCACCCGCCGGATCGTCGCGACGTGATCCAGCACGCGGTCGCTGCACTCGTTCCAGACCTGCAAGGCCAGGTGCCGGTGAGGCCGCAGCGCCTCGGTCAACGCGGCCACCGCGCGATCCGCCGGCTCGTCCGGCAGCGCCAGGCCGGCGTCCCTGGACTCCTTGGCGAAGATCGCCAGCTCGATGACCATGCCCATCGACCCGGCATCGTCGAGCAGACCGTGCAGACGATCCACGTGCGCCATGCGCAGCGCACCGCTGTGCTCATAGAGCGTGGCATCGGGCGAGGTGTCGATGAATCCCTTGTCGTTGTCCCACTGGCCCCAGATGCGCAACACGTTGACGCCGTGGTCCAGGAATCGCTGCATCCATCCCTTTCGCTCGGCGGAGCTGCGGATGAACGCCTCGTTGAAGATGGCATTGAAGAAGCTGACGCCGGTGAAGAGAAACGGCTTGCCGTCGAGGAGAAACGCCTTTCCGCGGATGCCAAGTTCACCCATTGCCGGTCCTTGTTGCGTTCTTGATTGCCCCGCCGGGCTTCTTCCCCCGCTTCGCCTCACGAAAGGTCGGCTCCCGGGCCAGGGTGAAGGCCACCAGTTCTTCGCCCGTCACGGTGCTGATGTCGTGGTGCATGCTGACGACCTCAACACCGGTGATGTCGTGGATCACGGTTTGCAGCTTCAGCCGGGCGGCTTCGATCAGATGGGTGCGGACCTGCTTGAGCAGATCCCGCCCCTTTTCCGGCGGCAGCGATTCGACCAGTTGGCGTTCGGCGGCCGTCAGCACGCCCTCGAGGCGAATCACGAGCAGGTCGCGGAACAGGTGGGCATAGATGGCATCCGGGCCGCGCCCCATGTATTCCTGTTCAAACCGACGAAGCCCGTCGCAGATCGCGGCTTCCATCTGGCCCTGGGTGTGCATCAATCACCTCTGGGTGGCCGCCCGGCACCCGCCCGGCGTGGGCGTCGGGGCGATCACGCACCCTCTATGGTTACGTCCCCGACGCAGGTGGGCCACAGGATAGCAGCGCGCGCTGCCCAGCGCCTACGGGAATCATGTCAAGCCTGCGGCGGCAGAACCGGGGCCCCGGGCGGTGGCCGGGTGTCTCGGAACCTTGATGTGAGCGAAATGGCCTTTCAGCGCTTGCCCGGGGCCGTTGTCCGGATATAGTGATCGCTATGACCGGAGCGCGGCCGCCCGAAAATGGCTGTGTCCGGTGTCGGAAGACTAGGTGAAGGGTAGCCCGGCATCGTCGGGAGACTTGGCAGCGAGTAAGCCGACTTGATTCAGCGCTTCACGCGTTGGAACAGGTCGGCTTTTTTTTGCCCGGGCAGCGTGGATGAATGGTACCACGATTCAATTTCAACGGAGGCGAGTCGATGAGAAATGCAGCTTTTATCGTGATGGCGTTGGCCTTGATGGTTGTCGGCGGTTGCCAGGCGGCCAAGCCGCATGGCGGCGGTTCGGCTCGGGATGAGAGATTTCACGTCGTCGTCCCACAGGGCAACACGCAGATCAAGCAGGGCGACACCGAAAGCGTTCGCGTGTCGTTGGACAGGGGCCCATCCTTCAAGCGCGACGTGACGCTCGGCATCAGTTCGTCCGAGGGCATCGCCATCGAGCCGTCCCGGGTGGTGATCCGTGCCAGCGACCGCCCCGAGGCCCAGGTGCGGGTTACGGCAGCAAGTGACGCCGCGATCGGAACCTATCGCGTGAGCATCAATGCCACGCCCGCCACCGGCGAAAGCACCTCGGCGATGTTCAGCGTGGATGTCGTGTCTCCATAGGCTCCTTACACGCGATCGGCCCGGCCGAGGGTGGCGCGCACGGCGCGGACACCAGGCTAACCTGCTGACCGATGCCCTGCGGCGCATGCTCCGGCGCCAGGGGCGGCAAGTGACGCCGGTCCTGCCTCCTGTCCGGACGCAAAGAAAAAGTTGCAGGTGACCGCTTGCGTCGCGCCGCGGTCTTGATAGAATCAAAATCGTCAACGTGGTGCGGCCGCCCGAAAATGGTCGTGCCCGATTTCGGAAGACTAGGTGAAGGGTAGCCCGGCGTCGTCGGGAGACTTGGCAACGAGTAAGCCGACTTGATTCAGCGCTTCACAGCGCCGAAACAGGTCGGTTTTTTTTGTGCGCGCTCGACGCCGTTGAAGCCGGCTCGCGCCGTGTGTTGAAAACAGGGCGCCCGGGCGTATCCGGGAGCCGTTCCCGAACCTTGGCCGTGCACCGGACGATGTCCCGCCCCGCCAATCTGGACGAGGAGTTGGAGATGCCAGCTCACCGTTTCACACAAATGGGTGTGACCATGGGGCTGCCTGACCTGATCGCGGCCCCGCTGGCCGGTCGCGCTGTGATTCTCAGGCCCCGCGCCGGCGCGACGGCCTGAGCCGTTACATCAACAATCATTCGAGGAGCTACGCACGCTCCTCATCGGTTGGCGTTCGACCTGCCAGCCGGTGAAACCACGGAGGGTCGACTTGGAGAGAAGATCATGAGACGAACACCAGGCATCGCACGAACCATCGTGGGCACGCTGCTCGCCCTGGGCGTTGGCGCTGCCGCCGGTCCACTCCACGCCGCGTCCATCGACGTGGCTGGCGCTGAGGTCGGGGGCGCGCAGTTCGCCACCGCCTACTCCGCCAGCGAGGAGCAAACCGTGACCTACACCGGCACGCCCGGGCCCGCGTCCAGCGGCCTGCTCGGGGACATGAACCACGACGGCGTCGTGGACGCCGGCGACATCACCCCGTTTGTTTTCGCCCTGACCAATCCCGCGGGCTACGAGGCTCTCTACGGTATCGAGCCGGCACCCATGGGTGACATCAACCAGGACGGCGCGTTTGACGCCGGCGACATCACCAGCTTCGTTCACCTTCTGGTCCATGGCGGAGGCGGCGTCTGGCACACCAACGGCGACGCGGGAGGCACCGGCGGGAGCGCTGCTACCGTACCATTGCCCGCCAGTGTCTGGGCCGGCCTCGGCCTGCTGGGCCTGGTCGGAGCAGTTCGCGTGTTCCGCCGTCGCGCCTTGGGCGCGAGCATTGCATGAAGGACGTTCGAGCGGATGGGGCCTCCCCCCGACGGCGTCCCGTCCCGCGAGTGCCCACGGCCTCTCACCTCACTGGTCCGTGGGCTCTCGCTTTGGCTTGGAGCCTTGGCCGATGACACAGACAGCTTGCCCCGACCCACCGCCCGAGGCAACGCGCAGCATTTTTTTGTGAAGGCGGCTTGCCTTGCCGATGGCGTTCGCTACGATCAACATAGCCAACGGAGCACGGGCGCAGCACCGCGAAGCTCCAATGGTCGGAAGACTGGATGAAGGGCAGCC